>DATJLY010000367.1:0-3004 GCA_035509095.1 Allostellaceae bacterium
GAAGCCCGTTGCCGGCGGCGTAGAGCACGACGAACAACGCCGCGCCGGCGGGTGCCGTGACGGCGAAGAGGGCCGCGCCGATCGGGTGCAGCGATGCCGCGATCCGTGCCGATATCAGCGGGTGGACTTGCCGCAGCACCAGCAGCTCGAGAATGCGCGCCGCCACCTGCGCCGGTCCGACAAGCGATGCTGCGGCGATCGCCGCGACCTCGCTGGCGCCCGCGCGTTCCAAGAGACCCGGAAGATGCGCCGCCATCGAGCCGGTCACGAACCAGCCCGCCGCGAACGCGAACGCGACGAGCGCCATCTCCTTGCGCGGCTGCCAGCCGACCCGCGGCTCGGACCGGGCGCCCGTGCCGGCCGGGCGCACGACGGACGGCAGAAGGAAATTGAGCGGCAGCGCGACGACGAGGTTGAGAACCGCCCACACGAGACAAGTCTCGCGCCAGCCGATCATGTCGTTGAGGTACGACGACACCGGCCAGCTCACCGTCGACGCGAAGCCGGCGATCAGGGTGATCCCGGTGATGGCGCCGCGGGCCTCCTCGCGATAAAGCGCCGTGAGCGCGGCAAAGCCGGCATCATAAAGGCCCATCGCCATGCCCACCCCGAGCACGGCCCAGGACGCATAGAGGCTCACGACGCCCTGTGCCGCGGCAAGCCCGATCAATCCGCCCGCGAGCAGCACGTTCGACAGAACCAGCACGCCGCGTCCGCCGCGCCGGTCGATCATGCGGCCGACGAACGGGCCGGCAAACGCCGTGATCAGCAGCGCGACGGTGAACGCGGCAAAGACCTGCGCGCGCGGCAAGCCCAGTCCCTGCGCGATCGGCTTGGCGAGAATTGCCGGAAGATAGTAGCTCGACGCCCAAGCGAGCGTCTGTGCCGTGCCGAGCGCCGCGACGACGACGGCGCGGCGGCGGTCAGGCCTTGCGGCCTTGATCAAGCAGGTGGCCCCATTTCTCGCGCGTCTTCCGGCGTAGCTCGGGACTTGATTCCGCGACCGGAGCGAACTCGTTGATCCACTCATAGGGGCGGCAGGCATCGACGATCGCGCGGGTGTTGTGTACTTCGCCCTTGCGCTTCCTCGGATCGAGCGCGCCCGACCAGGCGCGGCGGATCGTGTCGATATCCTCGGCGGGATCGCAGCGCGTCGCCATCGCCCAGATCACGTCGAAGCTGTTGGTGGGATCGATGTCGTCATCCACCACGATGACGAACCGGCCGAGATAGTTGCCGGCATGGGCACCCGCGGCCAGCAGGCCCGCCTGCTTGGCGTGGCCGGCATAGGCCTGCTTGATGGCGATGATGTTGAAAAGCCGGCCGCCGCCCGCCTCGTGGCACCACACGCCGGCGACGCCCGAGAGTCCGGCCTTTTCGACCTGGTCCCAGATCATGGCCGACTTCATCACGCATTTGCTCAGCGAATAGTCGGACGGCGGCCGGCCGGGACGCGCCATCGTGTGAATGGGCGAGGTCCGGTGATAGACGCGGCGGATCTTGATCACCGGGTCCTCGCGCACCGAGCTCGCGTAATAGCCGGTCCATTCGCCGAACGGGCCTTCGCCTTTCATCACGTCGGGCGTGATCTCGCCCTCGAGGACGATCTCGGCCGCGGCCGGCATGGGGAGGCCGTGAAGCTCGCTCGATACCGTCTCGAACGGAATGCCGCGATGGCCGCCCGCATGCGCGAACTCGCTCACGCCATAGGTCACTTCATTGCCGGACGACAGGAACAGCAACGGGTCTTGCCCGCAGCAGATGACGACCGGGCAGGGCTTGCCGGCCTTGAAGTACTTCTCGCGGATCTGGCGGCCATGCTTGCCCGGCGACATCCACAAACCCGCCGTGTTGCGGTCATGGATCATCACGCGATAGGTCCCGACATTGACCCATCCCGTGTCGGGATCGCGCATCACGACAAGGTCGCCGGTGCCGATATAGCGCCCGCCGTCAAGCTCGTGCAGGAACGGGATCGGGAATTTGAGAAGATCGACGGCGTCGTCGCGGTCGATATTCTCGAGGATGTGGCCCGACGCCACGGTGACGGTGTTGATGAGCTCGAACCGCTTCATGCGGTCGCGATAGGCCCGGACCACGTCGAGCGGGTGATCGGGCATCGGCAAGCCCAGGGTGAGCGCGAGCCGGCGCGGCGAGTTGGTCATGCCCGACAGCACGCGATATTCGGCGGGATAGCCCTTGATGTTCTCGAACAGGATCGCCGGCGGCCGATCGGGATTGGCCTGGTAGATCATTTCCGCGATGGCACCCATCTCGAGGTTCCAGTCGGCGCCCGACACGCGGAGCAACTCGCCGATCGCCTCCACCCGCACGATCCAGTCCCGCAAATCGGCATGCGGCGCGGCGAATTCGCCGACGCGGATCGGGTTGGGCTCGTTCCTCAGATCGTCCATGCGTGCCTCCCTGGGGCGGCTCCCGTTATGCGGCCTCGCCCGCCCGCGGAGCAAGTCCTCCCGGCGCCCATCGACTTTCGCTATAGGGTGGCGGGCGAACGGCAAGGATGCGGACGATGGAACAGGAACCAGGCTCGGTGGTGGCGCGGCTCGATCGGGAGGTCGACGCCTATGCCCGCCGCACGCGCTTTTTCAAGGAGCCTTTGACCCGCGGGCGCGCGACCATGTTCGTGCTGCAGCACCGGCAGAACACGCGGCAGCGCAATTCGGTGCTGAAATTGCGGGTCGCCACCAATTGTCCCGACTGGGATACGCGGCTCCGCATCATCGGCGCCTCGGCGGAGGAGATCATCGCCGACCACGAGCATGGCGGCGGCCGCCCGCATTGGGCGATCCTCGAGGATTTGGGTCTGCGCATCGGGCTGAAGCGCGCGGAGATCGAGGGCGCGCGGCTTCTCGTGTCGACGCAAATGTGCTGGCTCTGCTGGGAGGCGCTGATGTCGAACCGGCATTGGCTCGAAGGGCTGATCGCGAATACCTGCGCCGAGCGGGCGAACATCCCGGGCTATGGCACCGGCGCGTTCCGCGAG
>DATJLY010000368.1:0-6227 GCA_035509095.1 Allostellaceae bacterium
CGATCGTCGCGCACGAGATCGAGCTGACCGGGTACGGCGTCGACAAGCTCTCGCGCATGGAAGGCGTGCGCCTCGTCGGCGCGGGACAGCGCAGGCTCGGCATCCTGTCCTTCGACGTCGAGGGCATTCATCCGCACGATCTGGCCCAGGTGCTGGACCAGCACGGCGTGGCGGTGCGCGCCGGCCATCATTGCGCGCAGCCGCTTCTCGACCGGCTGGGGCTCGGCGCCACGACCCGGGCCTCGTTCGGCATCTACAACGACGAACGCGACATCGACGCGCTGTGCGACGCGATCCGGGCGGCGCAGGCGATGTTCACGCGATAGAGGCGATCATGGATCCGCGCGATCTTTATCAGGACATCATCCTCGATCACGGGCGCCACCCGCGCAATTTCCGCAAGATCGAGCATCCGAGCCATCTGGCGAACGGCCACAACCCGCTGTGCGGCGACCGCGTCACCGTGTTCGCGACGATCGAGGGCGATCGCATCAAGGATGTGAGCTTCGAGGGCAGGGGCTGCGCCATCTCGACCGCGTCGGCATCGCTCATGACCGAATTGTTGCGCGGCAAGACGCTGAAGGAGGCCGAAGCGCTCTTCAAAAGCTTTCGCGCGCAAGTGACGGGCGAGGGCGATGAGACCGTGCCTCCGGGTCTCGAGGAAGACATGGACCGTCTCATGCCGCTGAGCGGCGTCAGGAGCTATCCCGCGCGGGTCAAATGCGCGACGCTTGCCTGGCACGCTTTCGAGGCCGCGCTGCAGAACGGTGCCGCCGGCGCCACCGTCAAGACCGAGTAGCGGCGATGCCGACCGACGATCGCGATCCCTTCGACTTCGAGCCGGCGCCCGATACCGAGGATGTGGAGCGTCCCGAGCCGGGCGAGCCCGATCCCGAGCTCATGGAGCGTGTGCTCGAGGCGATCAAGACCGTGCGCGATCCGGAGATTCCGGTGAACCTCGTCGATCTCGGCCTCGTCTATGAGATGGTCGTGAATCGCGGCGGCTCGGTCTATGTCGAGATGACGTTGACGACACCCGCCTGTCCTTCGGCCGCCGCGTTGCCGGGGCAGGTGAAGGAAGCGATCGCTGGCGTCGATGGCGTCAATGACGCGCGCGTCAAAGTGGTCTGGTCTCCGCCCTGGACGCCGGATCGCATGAGCGAGGAAGCAAAGCTCGAATTGGGGCTGCTCTAGCGCGCTTGCGCCTCCGCGCCGCACCGGGCAGGATCGTGCCGGGTTTCACGAGGGGTGATCCGGTGCTCAAGATCTGGGGTCGGGCGAGTTCGGCCAATGTCATGAAGGTGCTGTGGTGCTGCACCGAGCTCAACGAGCGGTACGAACGCCTCGATGTGGGCGGCCCTTATGGCGGCAATGACGAGCCCGCCTATCGCGCGATGAATCCCAACGGCCGCGTGCCCACCGTCGAAGAGAACGGCGTCGTCATGTGGGAGTCGAATTCGGTCGTGCGCTATCTCTGCACGACGCGCCGGGCGGAAAAGCTTTACCCGACCGATCCCGGGAAGCGCAGCTTTGTCGAACGCTGGATGGATTGGCAGCTTGCCCATTGCGGGCCCGATACCACGCCGCTCTTCATGGGCTATGTCCGCACGCCGCCCGAAAAGCGCGATCCCGCGGCGCTCGAGCGCGCGCGCAAGGTCGCGATCCCCACCTGGCAGATCGCCGAGGACTGGCTCGCGCATCAGAAATGGCCCTATCTCGCGGGCCAGGATTTCACCATCGGCGACATCCCGGTCGCGATCTTCGCGCGCCGCTGGTTTGCGTTTCCGATCGAGCGGCCGTCGATGCCGCACCTCGAAGCCTGGTACGACCGCGTGAAGACGCGGCCCGGCTTCGTCGAGCATATCGCGGTGCCGATGGTATAGCCTCACGCATTCGTGACGCAGTGTGGGGGAATTGGGCTTTTATGATCGCGCCGGTCGGGACTTGCGGCCGGAAACAAGAGAAGGAGCGGGAAGCATGCGCAAATCGGTAACGTGGGCGGCGATCGGCGCGGGCGCCGCCGCTATCTTGCTCTCGGGCGTCGTCACGGGCGTCGCGCAGGACAAGATGGGCCTGATCAAGGCCCGCCAGGACTTCATGAAGGCGCAGGGCAAGGACGTGAAGGCGATCTCGGACTATTCCAAGGGCCAAGGCGACAAGGCCGCGGCAGAGAAGGCGGTCGATGATCTGATCGCTCGGAACCCCAAGATCGTCGACCAGTTCCCGGCCGGGACCAGCGCCACCGACTTCCCCGGCAAGACCTGGGCCAAGCCGGAATTGTGGACCGACTGGGACAAGGCGAAGATGATCCCGGACGCGCTGTTGGTGCAGGAAAAGAAGCTGAAGGAAGTGATCGCGACCGGCGATCCGAAGGCCGTCGCCGCACAGCTTGGGGCGGCCGGCAAGGCTGGCTGCGGCGCCTGCCACAACGCGTACCGCTTGCCCGAGACCTGAGCCTTAGCCGGGTTTTCGCGAGAACAGATTGCTTGCCGATGGTGGTGCTTGCCGCTCCTCTCGGCCGAAGCGGCGGGGAGGGTGGATGACACGGGCGTTGGCTGCAGCGGCGTTGCTGATGATCGCCGTAGCGGGGTGCGCATTCGCACAGGAAAACGACCCCGTGGCACGCGGCGCCTATCTTGTTGCCGCCGCCGGGTGCGCCACCTGCCACACGGACAAAAAGAACGGCGGCCCGCCCTTTGCGGGCGGCGCGGCACTTACGACGCCCTTCGGCGTATTTTATGGCAAGAACATTACCCCGGCGCCACGCTTCGGCATCGGCACCTGGACCGAGGCACAGTTCCATCGTGCGCTCCGCGACGGGATCGACGATGACGATCATTACATGTATCCGGTCTTCCCCTTCACCTCCTATACCGGGATGACCGATCAGGATATTTCCGACATCTATGCCTTCCTCAAGACGCAGAAGCCGGTGCCGCAGCGCGCCAAGCGGCACGACATCAAGTTCCCGTTCGAATACCGCCCGCTGCTTTTTTTCTGGCGCACCTTGTTCTTCACGCCGGGCCCTCTCGACCCGGTCGCGGGCAAGGACGCGCAATGGAACCGCGGCCGCTATCTCGTCGAGGCGGTGGCGCATTGCGAGGAATGCCACACGCCGCGCAATTTCCTTGGCGCGCTTGAACGCGACCACGCGTTTGCCGGCAACCCCGACGGTCCGGATGGTCAGAAAGCGCCCAACATCACGCCCGACCCAGAAACCGGCATCGGCAAATGGAGCATCGCCGACATTGTCGGCGTGCTGAAAGACGGGATCACGCCCGATGGCGACAGCGTCGGTTCCGGCATGGCGGACGTGGTCGAGGGAACCGGCAAGCTCACCGACGCCGACCTTCAAGCCATCGCCACCTACATCAAGTCGGTGCCGCCGCTACGCGCGACGGGCAAATAAAGTCCCGCTATGATCGTCGCCGGCCCTTGATGGAGGCGGCGGGATGGATTTTGGCCTTACCGGGAAATCGGCGCTTGTCTGCGCGGCAAGCCGCGGGCTGGGACGTGGTTGCGCGATGGCGCTCGCGCGGGAAGGGGTCGATCTCGTCATCACCGCCCGCGGCCGCGATGCGCTCGAGACGACGGCGGCGGAAATTCGGGCCGAGACCGGGGTCAAGGTCACGGCCGTCGCCGGCGACATCACCACGCCCGAAGGCCGCAAGGCCGCGCTGGCGGCGCTCCCGTCGCCCGACATCCTCGTCAACAATGCAGGAGGGCCGCCGCCCGGCGATTTCCGTGATTGGGACCGCGATCAGTGGATCAAGGCGCTCGACGGCAACATGCTGACGCCGATCGAGCTTATCAAGGCGACCATCGACGGCATGATCGCGCGACGCTTCGGACGGATCGTCAACATCACCTCGGCCGCGGTGAAGGCGCCGATCGATTTCCTGGGGCTGTCGAACGGCGCGCGATCGGGCCTTACCGGCTTCGTCGCGGGACTGGCGCGCCGCGTGGCGGAGCACAACGTCACCATCAACAACGTGCTCCCGGGCGCGATCGAGACCGCGCGGCTGCGCTCCAATGCCGAAGCGACGGCCAAGGCCACGGGACGGACCCTCGAGGAAGTGAGCCGGCGCCGGCTCGAGACCATTCCGGCGCGGCGGGTCGGCACGCCCGAGGAATTCGGCGCGGTGTGCGCGTTCCTCTGCAGCAGCCAGGCGAGCTATCTGGTCGGGCAGAATATCCTGATCGATGGCGGGCAGTATCCGGGCACGTTCTAGGCTTACTTGCAAGAACACTGCGAATGCGTCGTGCATTGGTTCGACGCGGCGTCGAAATGTCCGGCCTCGCACATCGCGGCATGTCCCACCGGGCACGAGACCGAGCATTGCCCGCACGAGCCCACGGCGCACATCGCCCCGGTTCCGCTCGTCACCGAGCTGCTGGTCGTGGTTTGCGATGATCCGTTCGTCGTCGTGATGATGGTCGTCGACGACATGTTCGCGGGGGCGTTCTGTTGCTGGGCGCAGACCGAGGAGACGCCAAAGAGCAAAAGCGTGACCGCCGCTACGAGGACCCGCATAGGGGGTTTCCTTCCAATGGCCGCGGCAGCCTAGCGAGCGCGGACGCGTCGTCAATGGCCCCTGGTTCTTGCGAAGCCGCTCCTCCATCGACATACTCGGAACGCCGTTGATCCTCACCAGCCATCGAGATCGAAACGCGAGGGAGGCGAACATGCACTCTGCCATCACGCGCCGCGCTCTTATTGCTTTGGTCTGCGCGACCGGCATCGCTTGGGCCGGCCACGCACAGGCGGCTCCGGAATCCTTCACGGTGCAGCTCACCGGCGCCGAACAAGTGCCGCCGGTTCAGACCGCGGGCAGCGGATCGGCAGCCATCACCTATGATCCGGCGACGCGCCACGTCACGTGGAACGTGACCTATAGCGGTCTCTCCGGTCCGGCCACGATGGCGCATTTCCACGGGCCCGCCGCCGCCGGAAAGAATGGTCCTGTCGTGATCTGGCTCAGCAAGCGAGGCGACCCGGCGCCCAGCCCCTTCAGCGGAGAGGCGACCCTCACGGCCGCGCAGGCGCAGCAATTCATGGCCGGCGAATGGTATGTCAATGTTCACACGGAGGCCCATCCGGGCGGCGAGATCCGGGGGCAGGTGATACCGCCGAAGGCGTGACCTCGGTCAGGAATAGGTCGCAAGCGCCGCAACCGCCAACACGCTGGCGGTCAACAGGATCGCCGCGCGCAGCACCGTGCCCAGGCGCGGAAGCGGCGCACCCGCCGGCAGGCTTTTCCGGCCCGTGATCATGGGCAGCACGAGGTTCTGCCGCTTCGCGATCCAATAGACCAGGATCGCGGCGACATGCAGCGTGATCGCCGCCAGCAGCGCGTACCAGAAGATCGCATGAAGCCTGGTGATGGCATCCGCGACCGATGCCGGGACGATCTCGGTGAAAGGCCCGTCGTCCGCCACGTCGTTCGCGACGTAAAGCCCGCTCAGCGTCTCGCCCAGCAGCAGGAAGAGAAGCAGCAGCACCATCCAGCCGCCGGCAGGATTGTGGCCGATCTGATGATCGGGCTCGCGCCGGAACAAATGCGCGAGGTGGCGGATTGCCACGCCGGGCGCCTTGATGAAACGCGAGAACAGCGCGGTGTCGCTTCCGAGGAAGCCCCACAGCAGCCGGAAGAGGACAAGCGCGAGCACCGCCTCGCCGATCCAGGCGTGCATATCCATCCAGTTCAGCTCCAACGTCACATAGGCGGCGATGACGAGCGCCACCACGAGCCAGTGGAAGAGCCGGGTCGGCACGTCCCAGACGATGATCGGACGCTCGCCGCCTTTCATGGCCGCTTTGGCCTGAAGGTCGAAATCCCCCAAAGCCCAATAGGTTGGGGCGCTCTCTGCTTGACCGGCACTGACATCGCACTTACATATGCCCCCGTCATAGACCCTCCTTTGCCTCACCGGTGACCGCCGCCCGCGTCCCGCGAAGGACGTTAACGACAGGCGCTGAAAACTCCCACAGGCGATCATCCCATGTTCCATTACGAAGCGTATCAGGCGCATGTCGACGCGCTCGCGCCGATCCGGGCGATGGCGCGGGCGGCGCAAGGCATGCTGAACCAGCCGTGGCCGCTGTTGGCGCATCATCCCTTGGTGCGCAGCGCCGCCGCCGCAAGCGAGATGGTCGCGCGTGCCGGCATGTGGCACGAGCGGCCCGCTTTCCGCATTGCCCATGCCGAGGTCGAGGGGCGGCGAAT
>DATJLY010000369.1:0-5450 GCA_035509095.1 Allostellaceae bacterium
GCCGCGCTCGCCGCCGCGAATGCGCACGCGCCGAAGGGCGCCATCGAGGATGGCCAGCTCCATTTTCAGATCTACGACAATGACCAGGCCCAGCGCGCCGCCGATTACCGCAGCCTCGTCGTGGCGTATCGCAACAACGCACCGGTCCGGCTCGACGACGTCGCGGAGATCACCGATTCGGTGGAGAATATCCGCAACGCCGGGATCGCCAATGGCAAGCCGTCGGTGCTGGTGATCCTCTACCGCTCGCCCAACGCCAACATCATCGACACGGTCGACCGGGTGAAGGCGCTGATCCCGCAGCTCAAGGCGTCGATCTCGCCGGCGATCGACATCACCATCGCGGTCGACCGCTCGACCACCATCCGCGCCTCGTTGAACGACATCGAGCGCACGCTGCTCATCGCGTCGGCGCTCGTGATCATGGTGGTGTTCCTGTTCTTGAGGAACGTCCCGGCAACGCTGGTCCCATCGATCGCGGTGCCAGTGTCGCTCATCGGCACGTTCGGGGTCATGTATCTCCTGGGCTTCAGCATCGACAACCTGTCGCTGATGGCGCTCACGGTGGCGACGGGATTCGTGGTCGACGACGCGATCGTCGTGCTCGAGAACATCACCCGCCACATGGAGGCGGGCAAATCGCGGCTCGAGGCGGCGCTCCTGGGCGCGCGCGAGGTGGGCTTCACGGTCCTGTCGATGAGCCTGTCGCTCGTCGCGGTCTTCATCCCGATCGTCCTCATGGGCGGGCTGGTCGGCCGGTTCTTCCGGGAATTCGGCGTCACCCTGTCGGTCGCCGTGCTCGTCTCGCTGATCGTGTCGCTCACCACGACGCCGATGATGTGCGCGCGCTTCCTGCGCCCGCCGGATGCCAAGAAGGAAGGCGCGTTCCTCGCCCGCGCCGAGGGCGCCTTCACCTGTGTGCTGAACCGGTACGAGGGATCATTGCGCTGGGCGCTCTCTCACACGTTCCTCATCTTCGTCGTCTTCGTCGCCACGATCGCGCTCAACGTCTATCTCTATATCATCGTCCCCAAAGGTTTCTTCCCGCAGCAGGATACGGGTCGGCTCGTCGGCGGCATCCAGGCCGATCAGGAAATCTCGTTCCAGCTCATGCAGCAGAAATTCACGCAGTTCGTGTCCATTGTCGGCAAGGACCCCGCGGTCGACAGCGTCGTCGGATTCGCCGGCGGCGGCGCCACCAACAGCGGGTTCGTCTTCGTATCGCTGAAACCGCTGGCGAAGCGGAACGTCACCGCGGACCAGGTGATCGCACGCCTGCGCGGCAAGCTCTCGGTGGTGCCGGGCGCGACCCTCTTCCTTCAGGCGGTGCAGGATTTCCGGGTCGGCGGCCGGCAGAGCAACGCGCAATACCAATACACGATCCAAGGCGACACGCTCGAGGACGTCTATACCTGGGCGCCCAAGATCACCGCGGCGCTGCAGAAACTGCCCGAGCTGCGCGACGTGAACTCGGACCAGCAGACGAAGGGGCTCGAGACCGACCTCGTGATCGACCGCGCGACCGCGTCACGCCTCGGCATCTCGGTCAGCGCGCTCGACAACACGCTTTATGACGCGTTCGGACAGCGCCAAGTCTCGACCATCTACAACCCGCTCAATCAGTATCATGTGGTCATGGAGGTGGCGCCAAAATATTGGCAAAGCCCCGAGACGCTGAAAGACATCTATATCAGCACGTCGGGCGGCGCCGTGGGCGGCGTGCAATCGACCAATGCCGTCGCCGGAACGGTCACGAGCAAGGGCACGACATCAACCGCCGCGAGCGTCGCCGCCGATCAGGCGCGCAATGCCGCGACCAATTCGATCAGCCTCACGGGCCATGGCTCCGCCTCCACCGGATCGGCCGTCAGCGCCGCGGCCGAGACGATGGTTCCGCTGGCGGCGATCAGCAGCTATGGGCCGGGCAACACGCCGCTTGCCGTCAACCACCAAGGGCTTTCCGTCGCCAGCACGATCTCGTTCAACCTGGCGCGCGGCAAATCGCTGAGCGACGCGGTCAGCGCGGTCAATCAGGCGATGACCAGCCTTGGCGTGCCGGCTTCCGTGCATGGCAGCTTCCAAGGCACGGCACGCGTATTCCAGGATTCGCTGTCGAACGAGCCGTTCCTGATCGCCGCCGCGGTGGCGGCGATTTATATCGTGCTGGGCGTTCTCTACGAGAGCTATGTCCATCCGATCACGATTCTTTCGACCCTGCCTTCGGCCGGCGTGGGTGCCGTGTTGGCGCTCATGGCGACAAGCACGGAATTCAGCCTGATCGCCCTCATCGGCGTCGTCCTGCTCATCGGTATCGTGAAGAAGAACGCGATCATGATGATCGACTTCGCGCTCGACGCCCAACGGAACGAGCACCTGGCGCCGCGCGACGCGATCTTCAAGGCCTGCGTCCTGCGGTTCCGGCCGATCATGATGACCACGATGGCGGCCCTCCTCGGCGCGATGCCGCTGGCCTTTGGATTCGGCGAGGGCGGGGAACTGCGGCGCCCGCTCGGCATTTCTATCGTCGGTGGCCTTTTGGTCAGCCAGGTCCTGACGCTCTACACCACGCCCGTGATCTATCTCTATCTCGACCGATTCCGCTTATGGACCCAGGCGCGCTGGCGCAGTCCCGGGGCCTTGCCGGCGCCTGCGGCCGGAGAGTGATCATGTGGCGCATTGTCGTTCCTGCCTTGGGATTGGCGCTTGTGGCTTGCACGGTCGGACCCGACTATGTGAAGCCCCCGGCCCCGACGCCGGTCGCTTTCAAGGAACTCGACGGGTGGAAGCCGGCAACGCCCCGCGAGGCGGCGAGCGATCAGGATTGGTGGGCGATCTATCACGACCCGGTGCTCGACAATCTCGAGAGCCAGATCGACATCTCGAACCAGACGCTGAAGGCGAGCGAGGCCGCCTATCGCGAAGCGACGGCGCTGGTCGACGAGGCCCGTTCGCAGGCCTTTCCGACGGCCGCAGCGGCGGCCTCCGCGCAGCGCTCCTCGCTCAGCGCCGCAAGCGGGCGCGGCGGGGAGTCGGAGCGCATCATCGAGAACCAGTTCACAGTCGCGCCGTCGGTGACCTGGGCGCCCGACATCTGGGGCCGCATCCGGCGCACCGTCGAGAGCAACGTCGCCAATGCCCAGGCGTCCGCCGCGGACCTCGCCGCCGCGCGGCTTCTGGCCGAGGCGACGCTCGCGACCGATTATCTCGAGCTTCGCGTCCTCGACGAAGAGCGGACCGTGCTCGATAACTCGGTCGCCGCGTTCCAAAAATCGCTCGACATCACCAAGAACCAATATACCGCCGGCGTGGCCGCACAGACCGACGTGATAACGGCCGAGACGGAGCTCGAGAACACGCAGGCGCAGCTCATCAATGTCGGCGTGCAGCGCGCGGTGTTCGAACATGCGATCGCGGTGCTGACCGGCAAGCCGCCGGCCGAGCTGACGATCACGCCGGTGAAGATGAGCCGCGAAATCCCGGTCGTGCCGCCGGGACTTCCGTCGACGCTTCTCGAGCGCCGACCCGACATTGCCGCCGCCGAGCGCACCATGCAGGCGGGGAACGCCCTCATCGGCGTCGCGATCGCGGCCTATTATCCCGACATCGAGCTCACCGCGTCGGCGAATTTCACCAGCACGATGCTTCAGAACCTGCTGTCGCTATCGAATTCGGCCTGGTCGATCGCGGCGTCGGCGAACGAGACGGTGTTCGATGCGGGCCTTCGCTCGGCGCAGGTCGCCGCGGCACGCGCGACCTATGACGAGGACGTCGCCAACTATCGCGAGACCGTGCTGACCGCGTTTCAACAGGTCGAGGACGAACTCTCGACCCTTCGCATCCTCGAGCAGCAGGCGAGCGTGCAGGATCGCGCTCTTCAATCGGCGCGCCTCGCGGTTCAGCTCAATCTTAACCAATATCAGGCCGGCACGGTGTCCTATACCAACGTGGTGGTCGCGCAAACGACGGCGCTCAATGACGAGCTGACCGTGCTGGGCATCCTGGAAAACCGGCTGGTCGCCTCGGTCGCGCTGGTCCAGGCGGTGGGCGGTGGGTGGAACACATCGAAGCTGCCTCCGGCGACGAAAATAACGGCCGATCCATAGGGAACCGGGCGCCCGGGCTCGATCATTGCGTTCCAACCGGGCCTCCGGTAGCATTCGTTCCACCAAAATCGAGAAGGGCGGCCCAGCGGCCGTGACACGCCATGACGATGACGATCGACATGCATTCACACATCGTACCAAAGGGCCTCGCCGACGCGCTTCGCGCGCGCACCAAGCCGCCGATGATCATTCGCGGCGACGACGGCAAGGAATACATGAATTCGCTGCTGAACAGCCGGGCCTCGCTGCCCGAAGGGTTCGACAGCGTCGAGAAGCGGCTCGAGGAAATGGACAAGAACGGCGTCACCCATGCGGTGCTGTCGAATCAGCTCCAGGACATCGCCTCTCTGCCGCTCGAGGACTCGGTGCCGCTGTGCCGCGCCTATAACGACGCGATCTCAGCGGCTTGCGTCAAATACCCGAACCGCCTCAACGCTTTTGCGGCGATCCCGATCGGCTCGATCGACGCCGCGGTGGGCGAGTTCGAGCGCGCCATGGCGCTGCCCGGCATCGTCGGCTGCATCGTGCCGGGTGACGCGTTCCTGAGCGCGTCGCGCGCGGCCAAGATCGCGCCGCTCCTCGAATCGGCCGATCGGCACCGCGCCGTCATCCTTGCCCACTATGGCCGGATGCCGAACGATCCCGAGGCGCCGCAGCCGGACCTCTCGGACAACCGGCGCTTGCGGATCGGCACGCTCGACATGCAGTCGCGCATCTCGTCGAACATGCTGACCTTCTGCATGACCGACTTCCTCGAGAAGTACCCGAACCTCACCATGATGAGCCACAATCTCGGCGGCAACATCACCTCCGAGGTCGAGCGCATGGATCACCGCACGCTCGTTGACGATCCCGACAAGGACCTGCCGTCCAGGAAGTTCCGCGCGGCGCGGCTCATCGTCGACTGCAATTCCCTCGGGCCCCGCTCGATCGAGCGCGCGGTCGAGGTCTATGGTGCCGACAAGATCGTGTTCGGGTCCGACGGCACGCATTTCGGCATGGATTGGACCCAAAAGGCGATCAACGAGGCACGGATCAGCGACGCGGACAAGGATCTGATCCGCGGCGGGAACGCGGCCCGGACGATCGCGCGCCTCAGCGGCCGCATGGCAGCCGCCGCGCAGTAACCGACTTTTCCGTCGCGCCGCCGCGGTCCCCGTCCGCGGCGGCCGGCGGCTCCTCAGACTGTGACTTGCGTGCGGCGGCAATCTTCGCGAGACTTGCCGCCGAAAATTTTTGACGGGGAACGTTTCATGGTCCGCTTGGCTTCAGCGCTCGTCGCCGCCGCGCTTCTGGTGGGGACCGGGTCCGCGCTCGCGCAGCAGCAGCCGCCCGATTATTCGAAGG
>DATJLY010000370.1:0-9707 GCA_035509095.1 Allostellaceae bacterium
CATAGCGGTTGTCCAGGAACTCGATCGCGACATGGACGCCGCCGACCGCGTCCCAAGCCGCGTCGTCGCTATACCCGCCGCCGCGCGGCGGCAGATCGCGGGCAAGCGACACGGCCAACTCGGCCTCGACGCCGCGAAAGCTTTCGGGAGGCGCCGCGATCCGGGCCGGGCTCGTCATCACCAGCCCGGTCAGCATGGGCGCGGCAATGGGCTCGGCCTTGGGATCGGCGCCGCCGACCTTCCAGCCGGCCGGGGCGATCCCCAAAAGCCGCATCACCTCGTCCTGGACCGCATAGGCGTCCGCCACGGTCAGCGGCAGGAGATCGCCGTCGAGCGTGCCGATCCGGCGCCCGCTCCGCCGCGCCTCGACCAGAAGCGCCGCGGTGCCGGCGGCGTTCATCGCCCGCCCGCAGCCGCCCGCGCGGGCTCGCCGGCCGCCGCCTTGGTATTGCCAGAGAGATAATCCATCGCCGCGTCGACGCCGCCCTTGCGATGCGGCACGCCGGCGGCGCCAAGCCCCATCTCGACCCCCGCGAGCGTGCCCATCAGCATCAGGTCGTTGAACCAGCCAAGATGGCCGATGCGGAATATCTTTCCCGCGACCTTGCCAAGCCCGGCGCCGAGCGACAGGTCGAACCGCTCGAGGATGGTGGCGCGCACCGCATCGGCATTGTGGCTCTCGGGCATCATGACCGCGGTCAGCGCGTTCGACGCCTCGTGCGGGTTGACGCTGAGATAGTCGAGGCCCCAGGCCTTCACCGCCCGCCGCGTCGCCTCGGCAAAGCGCGCATGACGGGCGAACACGGTCTCGAGCCCTTCCTCTTCGAGCATCTCGATCGAGGCCTTGAGGCCTTGGAACAGCGGGATCGGCGGCGTGAAGGGATAAAGGCCGCTGTCGTTGGCATCGATCATCGGCTGCCATTCGAAATAGCCGCGCGGCAGCTTCGCGGTCTTGTGCGCGGCAAGCGCCTTCTCCGAGACCGCGTTGAAGGCGAGGCCGGGCGGCAGCATCAGGCCTTTTTGCGAACCCACCACGGTCACGTCGATGCCCCACTCATCCATGCGGAAATCGGTGGCGCAGAGGGACGAGATCGCATCGACCATGAACAAGGCCGGATGGCGCACGCGGTCGATCACCTTGCGCAGGGCCGCGACGTCGCTCGTCACCCCGGTCGAGGTCTCGTTGTGGACCACCATCACCGCCTTGATGGCATGGCCGCGGTCGGCGCCGAGCTTCGCCTCGAGCACCGCGGGATCGACGCCGTGGCGCCAGTCGCCCGGCACGAAATCGACCTCGAGCCCATGCCGCCGCGCCATCACGTTCCACAGCGTCGAGAACTGCCCGGTCTCGAACGCCAGCACCTTGTCTCCGGGCGAGAGCGTGTTGAGGATCGCCGCCTCCCACGCGCCGGTGCCCGACGAGGGATAGATCAGGATCTTTCCCGTGGTCCGCATGAGGCGCTTCAGCCCCGCGATCACGGATTTCGCAAGCACGACGAAGTCCGGACCGCGATGGTCGATGACCGGATTGTCGATCGCGCGCAGGACCCGGTCCGGCACATTGGTCGGCCCCGGCACCTGAAGGAAATGTCTGCCGCTTCGGGCGGTCATGAGAGGCGTCTCCCCATTTGGAATGGCGGACTGTGCCCGGAATCGTGCGTCTGCCGCAAGCCCCGGGCGTCGCAATGTCGCGGCCCACACGTCGGGCCGGGAAGGTTAACACCGCACGCGCAGGCCCGACCCTGGCTTTTTCCGAGGCCATCGCCTCTAATCCGGCGCCGATAAAGGGGATCAAGGATGGCCGCGCAGCCGGGCGACCCGCATCTCGAGGCGCGGTTGAGGCGCGCCGTGAAAGGCGAGGTCCGGTTCGACGCCTTCACGCGCGGACGCTACTCGACCGACGCGTCGATCTATCAGATCGAGCCCTTGGGCGTCGTGGTCGCGCGCGATGCCGACGATATGGAGGCGGCGCTTTCGATCGCGCGCGAGGAAGGCGTGCCGGTGACGGCGCGGGGCGGCGGCACCGCGCAATGCGGGCAGACCGTCAACCGCTCGCTCATCGTCGATTGCAGCAAGCACATGAACACGGTCCGCGCGCTCGACGTGGCGGCCCGGCGCGTGCGGGTCGAGCCCGGCGTCGTGGTGGAACGCCTCAACAAGGCGCTGAAGCCCAAGGGCCTTTTCTTTCCGGTCGACATCTCGACCGGGAGCCGCGCGACGATCGGCGGCATGACCGCCAACAATAGCTGCGGCGCGCGCTCCTTGCGCTACGGCAACATGGTCCACAATGTCCACGCGATCGACGCCATGCTCGCCGACGGCACCAAGGCGCATTTCGCCGAGGTCGCCGGCAATTTCGACGAGCGCACCGCGCCCGAGGCGTATCGCGATCTGGTGCGCGCGATGCGCGCGCTCCATCGCCGCGAATCGTCCGAAATCGAGGCGCGTTTCCCAAAGCTCTTGCGGCGGGTCGGCGGCTACAACATCGACATGATCGACGATGCCGGCCACAACATGGCGCATCTTCTGGTGGGATCGGAAGGCACGCTCGCCCTTTTCACCGAGATCGAGCTCGACCTGCAGCCGATTCCGCCCGACCGTGTGCTCGGCATCTGCCATTTCCCCAGCTTTTATCGGGCCATGGCGGCGACCAAGGCGATCGTCGATCTGGGGCCGACCGCGGTCGAGCTGGTCGACCGCACCATGATCGAGCTGGCGCGCGAGATCGCGCTCTTCCGGCCGATCGTCGACCGCTTCGTAGTGGGCCAGCCCGAGGCGCTCTTGCTCGTCGAATTCGCGGGCGAGGATGGTGACGAGAACCGGCGCCGGCTCAAGCGGCTGGTCGAGCTGATGGGCGATCTGGGTTTTCCCGACAGCGTCGTGCAGTCGACCGATCCGGCTTTCCAAGCCTCGGTGTGGGAAGTGCGCGCGCACGGGCTCAACATCATGATGTCGATGAAAGGGGACGGCAAACCCGTGTCCTTCATCGAGGATTGCGCGGTGCCGCTCGACAATCTCGCGGACTACACGGCCCGCCTCGACGCGGTGTTCCGCAAGCACGGCACCTATGGCACGTGGTACGCGCACGCGTCGGTCGGGACCTTGCATGTGCGCCCGGTCCTCAACCTCAAGCAGGAGCTCGAGGTGCGCAAGATGCGCGAGATCGCCGAAGAGGCGTTCGCGATCGTGCGCGAATACAAGGGCTCGCATTCCGGCGAGCATGGCGACGGCATCGTGCGGTCGGAATTCCACGAGCCGATGTTCGGCTCGCGCCTGGTGCGCGCCTTCGAGGAAGTGAAGGACACATTCGACCCCAAGGGCCTTCTCAACCCCGGCAAGATCGTGCGTGCGCCGAAGATGGATGACCGCACCCTCATGCGCTACCCGCCGGGCTATGCGACCGAGACGCGCCCTTGGGCGCTCGACTGGTCGGAATGGGGCGGTTTTCCCGGCGCGGTCGAGATGTGCAACAACAACGGCGCCTGCCGCAAGACCGAGCCGGGCGTGATGTGTCCTTCCTACCGCGCGACTTTCGACGAGCAGCATGTGACGCGCGGGCGCGCCAACAGCCTGCGCCTTGCTCTGTCGGGCCGGCTCGGGCCCGATGCGCTGGTCTCGGAAGACATGCGCGCCACCATGGAGCTTTGCATCTCGTGCAAGGGATGCAAGCGCGAATGCCCGGTGGGCGTCGACATGGCGCGCATGAAGA
The DNA here is from genome assembly GCA_035509095.1 of Allostellaceae bacterium. Classification (GTDB taxonomy): domain Bacteria; phylum Pseudomonadota; class Alphaproteobacteria; order ATCC43930; family CGMCC-115725; genus DATJLY01. Next base: position 3,710 of record DATJLY010000370.1, read on the forward strand.
TCGAGTTCCTGGCGCAATACCGCAAGACGCACCCGCTTTCGGCGCGCGACCGGCTCGTCGCCTATCTGCCGCGGTATGCGCCCTGGGCCGCGCCGTTGGCGCCGCTGCTGAATTTGCGCGACCGCGTTCCGGCGCTGGCACGCGCGAGCGAGCGCCTCACGGGCTTTTCCGCCCGGCGTTCGCTCCCGCGTTGGCAGAAGCCTTACGTGCCGGCGGCGGCGGGCGAGGGACGTCCCGTCGCTCTCTTCGTCGATACCTTCAACCGCTGGTTCGAGCCCGAGAACGCGCATGCGGCCGAGCGCGTTCTGCGCGGCGCGGGCTACCAGGTGATGGCGCCGCCGGGGCCGCTCTGCTGCGGGCGCACCTTCCTCGCGGTGGGGCTGGTCGAGGAGGCGCGGGCCGAGGCGCGGCGGCTTCTGGCGGCAATGGCGCCGTTCATCGACGCGAACACGCCGATCGTGGGGCTCGAACCCTCGTGCGTGCTGACGCTGCGCGACGAGCTGCCGGCGCTGTTGCCGGGCGCAGACGGCCGGCGCCTCGCCGAACGCGCCCTCCTGTTCGAGGAATTCGTCGCGTCCGAAGCGACGGCCGGGCGCTTCGCCCCGACCTTGCGGCGGCAAGAGGGACGCGCGGTGCTTCACACCCATTGCCACCAAAAGGCGTTTGGCGTCGGCGGCGCGAGCGTCGATGCGTTGCGGCTGGTGCCGGGTCTCGCCGTCGAGAGCTTCGATTCGACCTGCTGCGGCATGGCCGGCGCCTTCGGCTACGAGGCCGAGCATTACGAGACCTCGCTTCAGATCGGCGAGCTTTCGGTGCTTCCGCGCCTGCGCCAGGCCGGGCCGTCGGACCTCCTGGTCGCCGCCGGCACGAGCTGCCGCCATCAGATCCGCGACGCGCTCGGCCGCGAGGCGCTCCATCCGGCCCGCGTCCTCGATCGCGCGATGGTGTAGGTTCGGCTACGCGTCGTATCGGGCGATTTCGACCAGGTTGGCGTCGGGATCGCGGAAATAGACCGACATCATCGGGCCCAAGGCGCCGATCCGCGCGACGGGGCCGACCTCGATCGCGACGCCGCAAGCGTCGAGGTGCGCGACGACAGTGGCGATCGGCTCGGACGTGATGAGGCAGAAATCGGCAGCGCCCGGCGTCGGGTGCGCCGCCTTGGGCTCGAAGGTGCGCCGCTGCTCGTGGACATTGAATTTCTGCCGTCCGAACTTGAGTGCGGCGGGCCGGCCAGGCACAATTTCCCGCGTGAAGCCAAGCACGCGCTCGTAGAATTCGAGCGTCGCCTCGAGCGAACGGACGGTAAGAACGATATGGTCGATACGGTCGATCATCGGCGGACCCCCGGTCGCGATCCCGCGAGTCTAGTGACCAGGAGTTCCGTGATGAACACGCTTCTACCGACCACGGTGGTCGGATCCTATCCGCAGCCCGACTGGCTCGTCGACCGCGACAATCTGCGCGGCCGCCTGCCGCCGCGCGTCCGGGCGCGCGAGCTGTGGCGCGTCCCGGTTGCCTATCGCGACGCGGCGCAGGACGATGCGACCTTGGCCGCGATCAAGGACATGGAGCGCGCCGGTATCGACATCATCACCGATGGCGAGATCAGGCGCGAAAGCTATTCCAACCATTTCGCGACCGCGCTGGGCGGGATCGACATCGAGCGTCCGGGCACGGCGCTCGACCGCACCGGCCACTCCAATCCGGTGCCGCGGGTCGCCGGGCCGGTGCGCCGGAAAGGCCCGATCGAGGTCCGCGACGTCGAATTCCTGCGCGCCAACACCGACCGCGCGATCAAGATCACGCTGCCCGGCCCCTTCACCATGGCGCAGCAGGCGCAGAACGACTACTACGCCGATGACGAGGCGCTGGCGATGGACTACGCCGCCGCCGTCAACGAAGAGCTGCGCGACCTGAAGGCGGCCGGCGCCGACATCTTGCAGCTCGACGAGCCTTATCTCCAGGCGCGCCCCGAGATCGCCAGGCGCTATGGGGTCAAGGTCATCAACCGCGCCTTGCTGGGCATTCCCGGCCCGACCGCCGTCCATCTTTGCTTTGGCTATGCGCACGTGGTGCATCAGCGGCCCGGCGCCTATTCCTTCCTCGCCGAGCTCGGTGCGTCGAGCGCCGACCAGATCTCGATCGAGACCGCGCAGTCGGGGCTCGATCTCGACGTGCTGCGTCAGCTCGAGGGGAAGACCATCATCCTCGGCGTCATCAGCCTCGGCGATGCCGACATCGAGACGCCGGAGGCGGTCGCCGCGCGCATCCGTCGCGCCCTTGCCGTGGTGCCGCCCGAGCGGATCGTGCCGGCGCCTGATTGCGGCATGAAATACATCCCGCGCGCCACCGCCTTCGCCAAGCTCAAGGCGCTCGCCGAGGGCGCCGCCATCGTGCGGCACGAACTGACGGGAGCCGCTTAGTCTAGCCGGCGCTTGACGGCGGCAGACCGACGGCAAACACGATACCGTCCTCATCGCCGGTGATTGCCGTGGCGTGGCCATCGCCCGTGGTGTCCTCCACGATCAACACATTGCCGGCCTGAAAGCGTCGCACGGCGCCATCGCTGGTCTTCACCTGAAACCCGCCGCGGACGAGCACGAAAATCGCGCGCCGCGGCGCGGGGTGCATCGCATCGCCCTTCCAGTCGGTCGGCGCACCGAGCCAGAAGGTGGAATCGGGCACCAGGAATTGAGCGAAATGAAGCGGCTCCGCCGGTGGTGCGGCAAATCCAGCGCTGAGTTCGATATCGACATCTTCGAGGCGCGATTTGCCGTGCTGGTCCGTAAAAAGCCGTGTGTACTGTGCCCGCATGTCCGTCTTTCCCCGCACTATCGCTGGCATCCCGCGGATGACCAGGAACCCGGGCGGACACTAACATTGCGAAGGGTTTACGGGAACGCGCCGGCCCCCTATCGCAACTCTTGACGATCGGCTCGCCTCCTCAAGGCGCAAGATCAAGCGCTTCAACGACGCGCTGGTAAGGGATGTTCGCGGCGTCGTTCAGCCTGCGGACAGTGTCGGCGGATTCGGCTTCGAAGAGGCACATGCACAGTCCCTCGCTCGGCAGAAAGGTGGAGCGGATGTAGCGGACCGGGGTGCCTTGGTCTCGCATCGCGGTGGCCTGCCTGATCGCGGCCTGTTGGGCGGCTGCCAGCGCCGACATTTCGATCCCGGGGAGATTGCGTTCCACCATGTAGACAGTCATGTCGTCCTCCATTCCGTTGCTGCTACAATCGAACACAGGCGAGGCAACACGGGAACAACTGTTTGTCTATCGATCGATAGCTGTGGGTTATCGGATTTCGGAGTATTCTTGTCGGGGGAACAATCAGCGCTTGGGGCCAGAAATGGAGATGGCGCAGATCAAATATGCATTGGGGGTCGCGCGCGCCCTGAGCTTCACGAGGGCGGCAGCGGATTGCAATGTCTCGCAGCCCGCTCTGACCAAAGCCGTGCGCACGCTCGAGGGCGAGCTCGGCAGTCCGCTTTTTCACCGCGAGGGAAAACGAGTATTGATCAGCGAATTCGGCCGTTCGATGTTGCCGCACCTGCAGCACATCGCCGATGAAGCCGAGACGGCCCGTGCGTTGGCCATCAATTTTCGCCTCGTGCGCAATGCGCCGATCCGCCTCGGCGTGCTGTCGACCATTGGCCATGTGCGGCTTTCCCGGCTGCTCGGAGACTTTCAGCGCGATTTCGAAAGTATCGAGGTGACGGTGCAAGAGGGCAGCCTCGTCGATATCAGCCGGCGGCTGCGAGACGGCGAACTCGACCTGGCTGTGCTCAATCCGCAGGAACAGTTCGGCGCCGACTTTACGCTGATACCACTCTACTCGGAACGATACGTGGTGATCGTGGCCGCCGAACACCGCTTGGCGGCTTCGAGCACCATCAAACTTAGCGAGCTATCGGGCGAGAGCTACGTGGACCGTCTCGCTTGCGAGATGCGCGAGATGGTGATGTCCGTTTGCGCGGATCGCAAGATCGAGCTGTACGCCCGCTTCCGCTCGGAGCGGGAGGATTGGGTTCAAGCGATGGTGCTGGCACGTATCGGCTTCGCATTCATGCCGGAATATTCCGTTACCTTGCCGGGCATCATCTCTCGGCCGCTCGTCGACCCCGAAGTGCAGCGCGAGGTTGCTCTCGCCAGTATGCCCGGCCGGCAGCACAGCCCGGCGATCGCCGCTTTCGTCCGTGCCGCGCGAAGCTTCCCGTGGCCGGGCTAGCCGGTCCCGACCAAGCAGAGCATCGAAGCTAAATAACGCGCGCGGGGCCAAGGGGGAGATATGGAGTTCTATCTCAGCTTCGGCGATCTGCTGGATCGATTGCCCAACAAGATCGCGGTCGTGTTCATCCCGGTGTTCCTTTTCACCATCCTCGGCGAGGCGTTGGTGATCCGGGCCCGTCACGGCAGCTATTCCTGGGGCAATACCGGCGTTTCGACCCTCATCGCCGTGGGGCATCTCGTGAGCCAGGCGGCCGTGCATGGGCTGATCTTCGGCGTCATCGCGAGCGCCGTCTACGCGGTGCGGCTCACCACCATTCCGGTGTCGTGGCACGATTGGCCGGCGCTCGTCGCGCTCTTCTTCCTGGCCGATCTCGCCTTTTATGTCGAGCATCGCTGCTCGCACCGCGTCCGGCTTCTATGGGCCTCGCACAGCGTCCATCACAGCACCGAGCGGATGGTGTGCTCGGCCGCCTTCCGCCTGGCGTGGACGCCGATCCTGTCCGGCGTGTTCCTGTTCTATCTGCCGATCGTGTGGATCGGCTTCGACCCGGCCTGGGTGTTCGGCATGGCTTCGGCGAGCCTCACCTATCAGTTCTTCGTCCATACCGAACTGGTGGGGCGGATCGGCTGGCTCGACTGGATCATCAACACGCCGTCGGCGCACCGGGTCCACCACGCGAGCAACCGCGAATATATCGACAAGAATTTCGGCGGCGTTCTGATGATCTGGGACCATCTCTTCGGCACGTATCAGGCGGAGCGTCCCGATATCGCGATCCGCTATGGCCTGTCGCACCCGCGCTCCTCGCCCGCCAATCCCTTCGTCATCGCGTACGAGGAACTCTGGCGCATGGTGAAGGATATCGTCACGGCGCAAGGCTGGCGCCGGCGGGTCGGCCTCGCGCTGGGCCCGCCGGAATGAAGCTCATTCGTCGATGAACGGCACGCAGTGCCCGCGGAGCCACGTCGCGTAGTCTTGCTCCGTCATTTGCCCTTCGGCAAGTTGCACCATGGTCAGCAGAGCATCCGGGTCGCTCGCTTCGCACGAATAGCCATTTTTCAGAAGGAAAAGCTCCATCGCGATATAGGCGGTGCGCTTGTTGCCGTCGATGAAGGGATGATTGCGCGAAATGCCAAAGGCGTAGGCCGCTGCGAGCTCGAACACGTCAGGCGAGCCGTAGCCCGCCCGATTGATCGGGCGCGCCAAGGCCGATTCGAGAAGTCCGCGATCCCTTATGCCGGCGCTGCCGCCGTGTTCTGCCAATTGCTGCTCATGAACGGCAAGGATCGTGGTTTCGCCGACCCACTGCCAATCGGTCACTTCGCCAGCTCGCGCAGCACGTTCTTGCGTTTGCGCATGACTCGTCGCGCGAGCTTCATGTCCCGCTCGAACTCGGCGTTGTAGGGAGTGATGCGCAGACCTTCCGGCGTCTCGGTAAGATAAACTGTATCGCCCAATTCGGCGTGAAGGAGCGCCAATGCCTCCTTCGTCAGGATAAGCGCCGCGGAATTGCCGACCCGGCTGATTTTGAGGGCGATCATGATTGGGCTCGCATTCTAACGTTAGTTAGAACATAGGGAGGCCCAAGCGGCCTCGCAAGCCGGCTCAGCCTTCGAGCCCGACGAGGCTGCGCGCGAACGCTTCGGCCTCGAACGGGCGCAGATCCTCGGCCCGTTCGCCGACGCCGATGTAATGGACGGGAATGCCGAATTTCTCGGCGAGCGGGACGAGCACGCCGCCTTTCGCCGTGCCGTCGAGCTTGG
>DATJLY010000371.1:0-4016 GCA_035509095.1 Allostellaceae bacterium
TCATGCGCAAATACGACGTGTCGTTCTCCCTGGGCGACGGGCTGCGGCCCGGCTCGACGCGGGATGCCAACGACGAGGCGCAGTTCGCCGAGCTGAAGACGCTTGGCGAGCTCACCAAGATCGCGTGGAAGCACGACGTGCAGGTGATGATCGAAGGCCCCGGCCACGTGCCGATGCACAAGATCAAGGAGAACATGGATCTCCAGCTCGAGCATTGTCACGAGGCCCCCTTCTACACGCTGGGGCCGCTCGTGACCGACATCGCGCCTGGATATGACCACATCACCAGCGCGATCGGCGCGGCGATGATCGGCTGGTTCGGCACCGCGATGCTTTGCTATGTGACGCCGAAGGAGCATCTGGGCCTCCCCGACCGCGACGACGTGAAGGACGGCGTCATCGCTTACAAGATCGCGGCGCATGCGGCCGACATGGCGAAGGGCCACCCGACCGCGCGCGAGCGCGACGACGCCCTGTCGCGGGCGCGGTTCGAGTTTCGCTGGCGCGACCAGTTCAACCTGTCGCTCGATCCCGAGACGGCTGAGAGCTTCCATGATCAGACGCTCCCGGCGGACGGCGCAAAGCTCGCGCATTTCTGCTCGATGTGCGGGCCGAAATTCTGCTCCATGAAGATCTCGCAGGAGGTGCGCGACTACGCCCAGAAGGGCATGGAGGAGAAGAGCCGCGCCTTCCGCGACGAGGGCGGCGAGATCTACAAGGTACTGGAAGGGAAAGTCGCGGCGATCGACCCGTGAGCGATCCGTCGTCGCGCTATTACCCGGAGCGGCCGTTCGCCTGCGCGCTCGCGGTGTGCCGGCGCGGCGGCCGCGTCTTCCTCGCGCGGCGCTCAATGGGCCCCGGCATCGGCCGATGGGGCTTTCCGGGCGGCATGCAGGAGCTTGGCGAGACGATCGAGGCAGGTGCCGCGCGCGAACTCCTCGAGGAGACCGGCGTTGCGGCCGAGCCGGTCCGCATCATCGGCGGCTCGAACGTGATCGGCCGCGACGATGACGGCCGGGTGCGGGCGCATTTCACTTTGATCGCCGTGCTGCTCGATTGGCGGGCCGGCGAGGGCGAACCGATCGAGGACGCGTCCGAGGTCGGCTGGTTCACCCTCGAGGAAGCGCAGGCGCTCGACACGTTTCCCGATGCGTTGCCGCTGATGCGCCTGGCGCTTGCGGGGTAGCGCCGGCTGGTCGGGCCGGCCGCGCTTGCGTCGGGTTCGGCGGGCCGCTAGGCTGACCTTTGTCTGCAACAACCGAAAGGAGGTGATCCCGTGTCATTCTGTTTAGGCTCGGGTCGCCTCGAAGTGTCTGAATAGCCACAGGCTTTTGGCTTTCGGGACTTCCCGGCCGACAGTGGGCGAAAAGCTCCGGCACCCTTGGTGCCGCGGCCGAAGCCCCTTGAAAGAGGCCCCGGTGACGACTCGGTCGTCGCCGGGGTTTTTTATTTGGGCCCTGACCGTGCGTCGATCCCTGTGCTACATCGCGCCGCCATGAGCGAGCCGCAGCGCGCGATGAAAAGCGGCCTCCGCGTCGTGAGGACCGTCTCCGCCTTGCGTGAGGTGGTCGATGCCTGGCGCGCCGAGGGTGGCGGCGTGGCCCTGGTGCCGACCATGGGGGCGCTTCATCGCGGGCATCTCGCGCTTGTCACGCACGCGCGCGAGCGCGCCCGCCACGTCGTCGCAAGCCTGTTCGTCAATCCGGCGCAGTTCGGCCCGAGCGAGGATTTCGCGCGCTACCCGCGAGACGAGGCGGCGGATGCGGCGCAGTTGAAGGCCGCTTCGTGCGACCTTCTCTACGCGCCCGAAATCGCCGAGATCTATCCGCCGGGCTTTTCGGTCACGGTCGATCCCGGGCCGCTGGCTCTGCCCCTCGACGGGCGGTTCCGTCCGGGCCATTTCAAGGGTGTCGCGACGGTGGTCGCCAAGCTCTTGCTGCAGGCGCGGCCCGATCTCGCCTGCTTCGGTGAGAAGGACTATCAGCAGCTTCAGATCATCCGCGCGCTCACGCGCGATCTCGACATTCCGGTCGAGATCGAGGGCGTGCCGATCGTGCGCGAACCCGATGGGCTCGCGCTTTCCTCCCGCAACGTCTATCTCTCGCCGGCCGAGCGCGCCGTGGCACCGGGCCTCAACCGCGCGCTTGCCGAGGCGGTAAACCGCGTGCGCGCCGGTGCCGATCCGCGCGACGCCGAGCGGGACGCCGCGGCATCGCTCATCGCGGCCGGCTTTTCGAAGGTCGACTACATCGAGTTCTGCGATGCCGCGTCGCTCGCGCCGCTGGCGCGGCTTGGCCGCCCGGCCCGTATCCTTGGCGCGGCGTGGCTCGGCGCAACCCGCCTCATCGATAATCTCGCAGCGTGACAAGGGGGAGCGGATGAAGGGGATCGTGCTCGCCGGCGGTTCGGGCACGCGGCTCTTTCCGTTGACGCGGGCGATGTCGAAGCAGCTGCTGCCGGTCTACGACAAGCCGATGGTCTATTACCCGCTGTCGACGCTGATGCTATGTGGTATCCGCGACATTCTGGTCATCACGACGCCGCTCGACGCGCCGCTTTTCACGACGCTTTTGGGCGACGGCGCTCAGTGGGGCGTGTCGCTTCGCTACGAGATTCAGCCATCGCCCGGGGGGCTCGCGCAGGCGTTCCTGATCGGCCGGCGCTTTCTCGATGGCGAGAATTGCGCGCTGGTGCTGGGCGACAACTTGATCTACGGCGACGGCTTGTCGCGGTTGATGCTGGCGGCGCAGAGCCGCACCGAAGGCGCGACCGTCTTCGCCTACCGGGTCGGCAATCCCGAGCAGTACGGTGTCGTTTCGTTCGACCGCGACAATCGCGTGCTGGCGCTCGAGGAAAAGCCCGCTTCGCCACGCTCGCCCTGGGCCGTGATCGGGCTTTATTTCTATGATGGGCGCGTTGCCGACATCGCCGCCACGCTGAAGCCTTCCGAGCGAGGCGAACTCGAGATCACGGACCTCAACCGCGACTATCTGCGCCAAGGCGATCTTCGGGTCGAGCGGCTTGGGCGCGGCTTCGCCTGGTTCGATACCGGGACGCATGATTCGCTGCTCGAGGCGTCCGAGTTCGTGCGCACGCTCGAAAAGCGCACGGGGCAGAAGATCGGCTGCGTCGAGGAAGTCGCCTTCCGCCAGGGGTTCATCGACGCCGACGCGCTGATGCGTCTTGCCGTCCTTTATCGCAAATCGGATTACGGGGCTTACCTTCAGCGCCTTGCCGAGGAAGGGCCCTAGCCGGTTGGCCTGCCGCGATGCTTTATGACGTCACCCGGATCCTCGAGGTCCTGACGCAGCCCGGCATGCTGCTGGTCGCGATCCTGGCACTTGGCGTGCTGTTCTTCGTCCTGGGCCTGCGGCGCTTTGGCGGCGGCGTGGTCATCGCGGCGACTGTGCTTCTCGTGGCCGCGTCGATCCTTCCGGTTGGGAAATGGGCGGCGGCGCCGCTCGAGCGCCGCTTTCCCGAACCACAATTGCCGGCGAAGATCGACGGCATCATCCTGCTTGGCGGCGCCGTCAATATCGGCGCCACGCTGGTGCATGGAAAAGTCTCCATCAACCCGACGGCCGGACGCCTCACCGACACGCTGATCCTGGCGCATCGCTATCCCGATGTGCCTGTCGTGATTTCCGGGGGCGATCCCTCGATCGAGCCGCTCGGGCTCGCCGAGGCCGATGCCACGCGGACGCTGTTCACGGAGATCGGCCTCGACCCGCATCGCATCGTGGTCGAGAACCGCTCTCGCAACACCTACGAGAACGCCGTCTTCACGAAGGAGCTCGTGAATCCAAAGCCGGGTCAGGTCTGGGTGCTGGTCACCTCGGCTATGGACATCCCGCGCGCGATCGGTTGCTTCCGTCATGTGGGCTGGGACGTGTTGCCTTATCCCGCGGACTATCACGTCATCCCCGGTGCCTGGCTGAGCCCGACGCTCGAGGGCAATCTCGGGCAGCTCAATTGGGCACTGCACGAATGGGAAGGGCTCGTGGCCTATCGGCTCA
>DATJLY010000372.1:0-8257 GCA_035509095.1 Allostellaceae bacterium
CACGGCGACGGCGGCGGTCGTGTTCGAGCGCGAGCACATCGCGCGGCGCTTCGCCGGCGTGTCCGACTATGCGCCGCCCTTCATCGCTCACGTCATGACGGCCACGGACGCGATGGTGAAGGAGCACCCGGACGTGATCCGGCGCTTCGTCACGGCCTGGTTCCAGGCCGTGGCGCTGATGCGGCACGATCGGGCGGACACGATCCGCATCGGTCAGCCCGTCACCGGGCTGTCGGAGGCGGATCAGGCGGCCGAATATGACAATCTGATGCCGGTCGAGACCGCGGACGGGCATTTCGATCCGGCGAGCCTCGCGCTCATCGGACAGTCCTTCGTCGATCTCGGCATCCTCGGCAAGGCGCCGGACATGGCAAAGCTCGAGACCGAGCAGTTCCTGCCGGCCCGATAGGGCGAGGTCAGGGCACGACGGCCCAGGGCGGGCCGCAATTCTCGTTGATGCCGTCGGCAAGCCCTTGCTTCACGTCATGGCCCAGCGGCTCGCTGGGATCGGTCAGCGTCGCGGCAGCGCCTACCGGGCCTGCCACGATGATGGTCAGCGCGCAGACCGGGACCTTGGTGGCGATAAGGAAGGGCTCGCCGATCGCGGCCAGCAGGGTGGTGCCCGGGTCGGGCTGTGCCGCCGTCCCCGGTGGCGGCGCTTGGCAGCCGACGAGCGCGAGCGCGGCCATCGCCGCCATGACCTTCCCCCACATTGCGCGTCCTCCGCCTTTACCCGAGCGCGCCGCATCCTAGCATGGCCGGCCGTCTTCGTTAACGAGGAATGGCTCGTGCCCGGGTCGCATATCGGCTAATTTGCGCCGCTTTCAGGATTTGCGCGCGCGGAGCAGGTCCTGTTTCCGCTGTGAGCAATCCCCAAGGAGCGATTGAGCGATGAAGGTCTATCTATGGGATCTGCTGCCTTATGGGGCGCAGTTCGATCAGTACAAACCGGAGAAATACCTGCCCTATCCGTTGCCGCGGTCGCATTTCGATCCCGAGATTGCGGCGCGCACCTATGAACAGCATCTCGAAGCGTGGCAGGAGATGGACCGGCTCGGCTTTGACGGCGTCGGCCTCAACGAGCATCACACCACGCCGCACGGGCTTATGAACGGCCCCAACATGATGGCCGCCGTGGGGGCGCAGCATACCAAGAACCTCAAATTTTTGATGCTCGGCAATCTGCTGCCCATCCACAACCCGCTGCGTGTCGCCGAGGACATCGCGATGGCGGATTGCCTGTCGCGCGGGCGGGTCCTTGCCGGCTTCGCGCGCGGGCTCCAGCGCGAGTACCGGGCCTACAACATCCCGTTGTCGGAATCGCGTGCGCGTTTCGAAGAGGCGTTCGACGTGATCCTCAAGGCCTGGACTGAGGAGACCATGTCGCATGAGGGCCGATTCTGGAAATACAAGGACGTCGCCATCTGGCCTCGGCCTTATCAGCAGCCGCACCCGCCGCTCTATGTTCCCTTCACCGGCAGCCGCGAGACCATCGAATGGGCCGCCAAGCATGATTTGAGCGCCGTCATTCCGGCGTTCCATCGCGGCCTTACCGAGGACATGGTGACACTGTTCGCGCGTGCGACCGAACGCCATGGGCGGCGCCTGACGCCCGACCGCATGATCTATTTCGGCGACGCCTATGTGGCGGCGAGCGCCGACGACGCGATCCGCGAATACAGCCCCTGGTTCCTCTATTTCAATCAGATCCTGTGGCATCACGGCAGCATCGCGGCACCGGGCGCGCCGCCCGAGCCGCCACCGCCGCCGTCGACGTCGTACGATTATGTGCGGCCCGAGAACCGCCCTTTCGCCGAAATGGACCGCGAAAAGATCCGGCAGATCACGTTTGCCGACGTGGAGAAGCGCGTCCATGGCGGACAGCTTTCCTGGGGCCCGGCCAAGGAAGTGGCAGACGCGCTGATCGCGGCCGCCGAGCATGCGGGCTGCAACGCCGTGCTGCTCAACACCTGCAATGGCGTCGTGCCGCATGAACTTTTCATGGAGCAGATCCGCCGCGTCGGCCGCGAGCTTCTGCCGCGCCTTCACGCGCACCAGGTGACGCGCGTGCCCTACGCGTGAGGCGGATCAATCCCCGCCATTGAGCGCGGCCCACACGCGTCCCGGCGTCGCGGGCATGTCGAAGGCGCGCACGCCGGCCGAGCGCAGCGCGTCGACGACCGCGTTCATGCAGGTCGGAAGGCCGCCCGTCGTGCCGGCCTCGCCGGCACCCTTGGCGCCGAGGCCGTTCGACGGCGTCGGGACGGAACAATCCGCCGTGCGGAACTCGCGCACGAGGTCGGCGCGCGGCATCACATAGTCCATGAAGCTGCCGGCCAGTAGCTGTCCGGTCTCGACGTCGTAAAGACAGTCCTCGCCGAACACATGGCCCGCGCTCTGCATCACGCCGCCGACGACCTGGCCTTCGGCAAGGACGGGATTGACCGCGACGCCGATATCGTCGACCGCGGTGTAGCGCACGATGTCGGCGGCGCCGGTGTCGCGGTCGATCTCGACCTCGCACACATGCGCACCCGATGGGAAACAGCGCTGCGGCACCCATTCGGACTGGGTGTCGAGCGGGTGCGGAGCGTCGGTCCTGTGACGCTCGACCAGGTCGCTCATGCCGATGGAGCGGTCGGTGCCTTTCACCCAATAGCGCCCGTCGCGGAACTCGATATCGGGGCTCGCGGTCTCGAGCGCCTCGGCGGCGAGGACCAGTGCCTTGCGGATGATCTCTTCGCTCGCGATCTTGAACACCGTGCCTTGTGAGAGCGTGGTGCGCGAGCCGATCGAGGCGGCGCCGACAAGCGCCGGTCCGTCGGGATCGCCCGAATGGCACTCGATGCGGTCGGGATCGATGCCGAGCCAGCGTCCCACCAGTTCCGGAAACACGGTCTCATAGCCTTGCCCGCTCGGCCCCGCGACGTGATGAAGCGTGATCGTGCCATCGCGCTGAAACCGCACCGCGACCTGGTCCTTGGGCACGCCGCCGCCGCCCGAAGGCTCGAAAAAGAGCGCACAGCCGATGCCGCGCAGCTTGCCGCGCGCCTCGGCCGCCTTGCGGCGCGCCAGGAATCCCTGCCAATCCGATTGCCGCACCGCCTCGTCGATGAGGGCCGGGAAGTCGTGGCTGTCGAGCACGGTGCCGGTCGGCGTCTTGTACGGTATGTCGGATTTCGTGACCGCGTTGAGCCGGCGCAGTGCGAACGGGTCCATGCGAAGCGCCGCGGCAGCCTCGTCGACCAGGCGTTCGACGATGAGCGCCGCCTCGGGCCGCCCCGCGCCGCGAAACGCGTTGGTGGGCGCCGTGTTGGTCATTACCTGGCGATGGCGCCCATAGACCGAGGCGATGCGATAAGGGCCGCCCGCCATGGTGAGCCCGTTCATCGAATTGGTCAGCACGCCCGCCTGGGACAAATAGGCGCCCGAATCGCACAACCATTCGGCCTTGAGCGCCAGGAACCGCCCATCCTTGTCGAGCGCCAATTCGCCCGAGACGCGGATGGCGCGGCCATGGTTGTCGGTCAGGAAATCTTCGCCGCGCGTGGCGCTCCACTTGATCGGCCGCCCGAGGCGCCGCGCAAGAATGAGCAGCAGCGGATGCTCCTGGTAGGGCGCGGTGCGCGCCCCGAACGCGCCGCCGACATCGACCATATGCACGCGGATCTGTTCCGCCGCGATGCCCGTCATCTGCGCCAGAGCGTCGCGCATCGCGGGGCCGCCCTGGTGGCCGCAATAGATGTCATAGCGATCCGCGGCCGCGTCATAGGCGGCGAGCGCGCCGCGCGTTTCCATTGTATTGGGCGCGACCCGCGGGCTTTCGATCGTGACCTTCACCGTCTGTGCCGCGGCGGCGATCGCATCGGCGGTCTTCGCCTCGTTGCCGTATTCGAAATCGAAGCAGACATTGCCGGGGATCGTGTCGTGGAGAAGGGTTGCGCCCTCCGCCATCGCCGCCTCGAAGCCGATCACCGGCGGCAAGTCCTCGTACTCGATCTCGATGAGGTCTGCCGCGTCGGTCGCTTGCTCGCGTGTCTCGGCGATGACGACCGCGACCTCCTCGCCGGCAAACCGCACGCGGTCGCGCGCCAGGACGGGCCGCTCGGGCACGATGCACTTCATGCCGCCGCGGCCCGGGAAATGCGCCGAGGGGATCAGCGTGCGGAAGCCGGCATCGGCGACGTCGGCGCCCGAGAAGACGGCGACGACGCCGGGCGCGTGCCGCGCCGGCGCCGTGTCGACCGAAGTGAGGCGTGCGTGTGCGCGGTCGGCGCGGCGGAACACCGCGTGAAGCTGCCCCGGCAGGTTCCAGTCGCCGGTATAGCGGCCGGCGCCGGTGACGAGCCGCAAATCCTCACGCCGGCCCTTGAATGAAGCTGCCATGTCCTCTCGGCCTCCAACGCTTTGCAGGCGTTGTGCCCTATTTCTCGGTCATGATCCAGACGCCGTTCCAGGCGTCGCCGGGCGGATGGTCGATGAGGTACTGGCAGCGCTCGATATAGGTCGCCGACAGCCGGTCGTGCGGATGGCGCGACAGCGCCTGGCGGTAAAGCTCGATCGCGCGGCCGAACCGGCCCGCGCTGTAATGCGTCATGCCTTCCGCGAAATAGCCGATCACGTCCATCATGTTGGGGAATGTCTCGGGCGTGTGATAGTCGAGCACCTCATAGACGCCGACGGGCTCGGTCTTGCCCTTCACCACCACCCGGTCGATCGCGCGGACGCGGTACGTGCCGTGCAAGCGAGCATAGGTGTTCTCGCTGACCAGGATGTGCGCCGAATAGGTCTTGCAGGCGCTTTCAAGACGCGAGGCCAGGTTCACGCCGTCGCCGATCAGCGTGTAGTCCATCCGCTTGGCGGAGCCGATATTGCCGGAGACGACGACGTCGGTGTTGAGCCCGATGCCCATGTCGACCGGCGCCTGTCCGCGGAGCGCGCGCTCCTCGGTCCATTTGCGGCACGCGCGGATCATCGCGATCGAGGCGCGCACCGCCCGGTCCTCGTCGTCGTCATGCGCCAAGGGCAGGCCGAAGGCGGCCATGATCGCGTCGCCGATGAACTTGTCGAGCATCCCCTCTTCGGCCTGGATGCAGTCGACCATCAGCGAGAAATACTCGTTGAGGAACGCGACCGTGCCTTGCGCGCCCAACGCCTCGGTCAAGGTGGTGAAGCCGCGTATGTCCGAAAACAGGATGGTCGCCCGCTTGCTGGCCCCGCCCAGGAGGTCGGTGCTGCCCTTTTCCAGCATCTGCGCGGCGATGGTCGGGTCCATGTATCGCGCCATGGTCGCCTTGACCCGCTTTTCCGTGCTGATGTCCTCGAACATCAACAACGTGCCGAGCTGCTTGGCGCTGCCGCTTTTGAGCGGCAGCACGGTGAGGTTCACGTTGACGGTGTCGCCGGGAAGCTCGAGCTCGAGATCCATCGACACGTCCGGTGTCTTCTCCGCCTGAACCTTGCGGATGCGGTCGACGATCCAGGCGCTCTTGGCGACGAAAAGGTCCGCGGCCCGGCGCCCGATGATCTCCGCCGGCGCCACCTTCAGGATGCGCAGGCCCGCGGCGTTGCAGGTGACGACGGCCTCGTTCTCGTCGAGCGTGACGACGCCGTTCGACATGCTTTCCAGCATGCTCTCGTTGTAGGAGCGCATCTTCTGGACATCGTCGAAGAGCTTCGCGTTCTCGAGCGCGATCGCCATCTGCGCGGTGAACGCCTTCAATCGCTGCTCGTCCTCTTCGGTGAACGGGCCCCCTTTCTTGTTGAGCGTCTCGGTCACGCCGATGATCTTGCCCTGCTGATTCACGACCGGCGCGCACAGGATCGAATGGGTGAAGAACCCGGTCTGGATGTCGAAGCTCGGATCGAACCGCAGGTCGGCATAGGCATAGGGGATGTTCATCGTCTCGCCGCCGGTGAAGACCGTGCCGGCGATGCCCGCGGTGTTCGGCAGGCGGATTTCGAGGACGCCGTCGCCTTGCGCCAGGCGCGAGAACAGCTCGCCCGTCCGCTCGTCGTTGAGGAACAAGGTGGAGCGCTCGGAGCCCAGCATGCGCGTCACCTCGGACATGATGCGCTGCAACAGCCCATCGAGGTCGAGCTGCGACGTGATCTCGCCGACGATGTGGAGGAACTCCATCTCGGTCGCGCGCGCGAGATTCATGCGCTCGATGAACTGCGAGCTGCGGAGCGCCGGGATGGCCTGCTCGGCGATGTCCTCGAGCAGCGCGCGGTCGTCGTCGGTGAAGCTGCCGTCGATCTTGTTGACGCATTCGGCGACGCCGAAGATGGTGCCGTCGGCGGAGCGCATCGGCACGGCGAGGATGTTCCGCGTGGTGAATCCCAGCTCCTGGTCCACCGACGGGTTAAAGCGCGGATCGGCATAGGCGTCGTCGACTATGACGGCGGCGCCGCTCTGGAACGCCGCGCCATCGACGCCGACCGAGTTCGCAAACCGCAACTCGCGGCGGAACACGCCCTGAATGGCGCGCGAATAAAGCTCGTTCGTGCCCGGGTCGTTCAGGAAGAAGCTCGAGCGCTCGCAGCCAAGCTCCTGCGAGGCGATCTCGACGAGCGAGGCCAGCACGTCCTCGAGCGATTCCTTGCGCCACACGCGGCGCGCGACGTTGAGGAGCACGTCATAACGGCGCACGCGCTCGCGAAGCTCGGCGAGCGAGGCCTGTTCCGACCTTGGACGCCGCTTGGCCGGTTTCACGCCAGGCGCGATCGCCAGGGCGACCGCGTCGCCCGCCCGCCGGTCGTCACCCTCCATCGCCCGTCCGCTCCTTTCCTTCGAAAGCCGCCACTGCCGCGTCGAGGCGCTCCCGCAGCACGGCGACCGTCGCCTGAAGCTGACGGATGTCGGCGGACGCCGTGGCGCGGACATGGTCCACCCTTGCGTCGGCCGAAAGCGCCGTTTCTTCGAGTTTCTTCCTCAGCGTCGCGACGGTCTCGCGAAGCTGCGCCGCCTCGCGGACGACGCCGGCGGTCGCGTCGTGGACCGCTTGATCGCGGGACTGGCGCAGCATCGCCATGGCCCCGTGCTGGGCGTGGGCCTGCGCGCGCAGATGCGCGAGCTCGGCGTTCGCGGAAGCCATGGCGGAGGCGACGGCGTTCTCGCGCTCCTGCTGCGCGTGCTGCAATGCGTCGCGCAACGCGCTGACCGTCGCCCGAAGCTGATGGATCTCGTCGTCGGCGGCCGCCCGCGCGCGATCGATGGCGACGCGCTCATGCTGGCTCGCGGTCTCGAGCGCCGCGCGCAGCGCCTCCACCGTCGCCCTCAGATGGCGATTGGGCGCCCCGACATCGCTGTCGCGCGGCTCCTGCGGCGCCATCGTGGCCGTGTCCGTCATTCCCCGCCTTGATGTCCCCTAAGCGCCGGTCAGGATGCACCTTTTCGCGCTCGGCGACAAGCCGGGGGAACGACTTTTTGGCGCCCCTAGGTGCGCGAGGAGGAGCCCTGGGGCGTGAGGCCGCGCGGCATCCCGAGCGCCGTCGCGAGAACCGCCAGCGCCAGCACGGCATTGATGAGATAGACGTGGTGCAGCGCCCCGGAAAAATCCGCCATCACGGATCCGATCGCAGCGGCGGACAGGGTTCCGCGATAGGCCGGGTCGAGCATGCGGTTAACGAGATCGCCGGCGCCCTGCATGTGCTGCGCGAGGCCGGCATTAACGATTCCTCCAAAAATGGCGGCGCCGAGCGACTGGCCGATGATCCGGGTGAACACCAGCATCGAGGTGGCGATGCCGCGCTCGGTCCACTCGACATTCGACTGGACCGCGACGTTCCAGGTGTTGTTGGCGAGGCCAAGGCCATAACCCACGAGAAGCGTGCTGGCGACCGCCCAGACGACACCGCGCGTGGGATTGAGCCCCACCAGAAGGACGCTGCCGGCGGTCAGCACGACGCCGCCGGCGACGATCGCCGTGCGGTTCGACCACCGCGTCATGACGCGACTCGCCGTGAAGCCGCCGACGGGCCAGGCCGCCGAGAGTGCCATCAGCGCCGTCCCGCCGGCCAGCACGCTCGCGCCCATCGCACCCTGCATGTAAGACGGCAGGAATGCCGAGATGCCCATCATCACGGCGCCGCTCACCGCGCTCGAGGCCGTTCCCGCCGCGATGATCGGGTTGCGCCACAAGGTGAGCGGCAGCAGCGGCTCGTGCGCCTGCGCCTCGTGGATCGTGAACCACAGGAGAAGCGCCAGCGACGCCAGGACCAGCGTCCATAACGCGCCGGCGCTGAGCGATGACGC
>DATJLY010000373.1:0-8192 GCA_035509095.1 Allostellaceae bacterium
TCGTCGACCGCCGCGAGCGCCAGCTCCTTGTGCGGAATGGTGACGTTGCAGCCGGCAAAGCCCAGAAGCGGCAAAGCCGTTATCGCCTGGCGCGCGCGCTCCGGCCGCACGGCGAGCGGGACATAGGCGCCATCAATGCCGTGTTCGGCGAGCCAGAATCCGTGGAGCGCCGGCGAGCGCGAATGCGCCACGGGCCATCCCATCACGCCCGCGATCCTGGCTGCGCCGGTCAAACTCATTGCGCGGCCGCGCCTTCGGCGCGCAAGAAATTCAGCAACGGCACGAGCGGCAGGCCCAGGATCGCGAAATAATCGCCCTCGATCCGCTCGAAGAGCTGCACGCCCGTGCCTTCGAGTGCGTAGCCGCCGACCGTGTCGCAAATCGCTGGACCCATCGCCGCAAGATAATCATCGAGAAAGGCGTCGGAGAAACGGCGCATGAGAAGACGTGACCGCTCGATATGCTGCCACCGGGTCTCATGACCGTGCATCACAACCGTCGCGGTGACGAGCGCGTGCTCGCGGCCGCGCAACGAGGTCAGCTGCTGCCGTGCCTCCGCACCGTCCCGCGGTTTGTCGAAGCGCACGCTCTTGCAGGCAAGGATCTGATCGGCGCCGATCACCAAGGCTCCCGGATGGCGCGGAGCGACGTGTGCCGCCTTGGCGGCAGCCAAGGCCAGCGCGCATGCCTCTGTCTGCTCCCCGTGATATCTCGCCTTGATCATGTTCTCGTCGATGCCGGACGGATCCGCCGTGACGGCAAGACCGGCGGCCGCGAGAAGACGCAGCCGTACGGCGCTTTGCGAGGCAAGCACGATCTCTTGCATCACACCTCGGTGCCTTGGCGGCGCGCGATCAGTTTCAGGATCGCCGCCGCCGTTTCCTCGATCGAACGCCGCGTCACATCGATGACCGGCCATTTATGCTCGGCGAAAAGGCGGCGCGCGCGCAACACCTCTTCGCGCACGGCATCGACATCGGTGTAGTCCGTCTGATGATCATGGTGCTGAAGCTGGGTAAGCCGGTTCTCGCGCACCTGAACGAGCCGCTCGGTATCCCCGGTCAACCCCACGATCAGCGGCCGGTCGGCCGTGAACAACTCCGGCGGCAGCTGAACACCAGGCACCACCGGTACGTTCGCAGCCTTCATGCCGCGATTGGCAAGATACATGCAGGTCGGTGTCTTGGACGTGCGGGAGACGCCGACGAGGATCACGTCGGCCTCGTTGAGACTATGGACCGATTGCCCATCATCGTGATTGAGCGCGAACGTCATCGCGTCGATCCGTTGAAAATACTGGAAGTCGAGCAGATGCTGCTGACCCGGCAGGCCGCGGCTTGGCAGACCGAGATGCGCCGCAAGCGCGCCGATCACAGGTTCGAGCACGGGGATGACCGGCACTTGCAGCTTGCGGCAGCCATCGACCAGTGGCGCCCGCAGCTCATCGTCGACCAAGGTGAACAAGACCACCCCAGGATTGATCGACACACCGTGAACCACCCGCTCCATCTGGGTCTTCGTCCGCACCATCGACCAGAAATGTTCGATCGCCTCGGCGCCCTCGAACTGCACGAGACAGGCGCGGGCAACGGCATGAACGGTATCGCCGGTCGAGTCCGAGACGAGATGAAGATGGAATGCGCTCACCGAATTCTCCTGGGGATAGGTCGTGTATGAGTCGACGAACGAAGCGCCGGCAGCCTTTCAACCCCCGGGTCGGTCCAATCCGCACCACGGTTCGACCAGCAGGGACAATTCCGGACCGATTTCGCCAAACATGGGGATAACCCTTGCATCCTCTTATACACGGTTTCAAAACCTGCCGCCGGAATGGCGAACGAATCGAGGGGCAACCGGACGCTTGCGATAATCCCCATGACTCAGCCCACCATCTACTACCACTACCTTTAGATTCTTTATTGAAAGAGGTAAGAGCAGAAAATGACCGGGCGCCGCCGTCCGACCAGCATCGTGATGCGCGCCCTTGCCGGCGAAACCTTGGCACGGCCGCCCTTGTGGCTCATGCGGCAGGCTGGCCGATACCTGCCGGAATACCGCGAATTACGACGCGGAGCGCGCGACTTCCTCGATCTGTGTTTTTCGCCAAAGCGTGCGGCCGAGGCGACGCTGCAGCCGATCCGCCGGTTTGGGCTGGATGCGGCGATCTTGTTCTCGGATATCCTGGTCGTGCCCTGGGCGTTGGGCCGGAAGGTCGAGTATCGTGAGGGCGAGGGACCGGTTGTCGAGACGGTGCGCGAGCGGGCCGCCGTCGAATCATTGCCGCATGATGGAGTCACCATGCGGCTTGCGCCGGTCTACGAGACGGTTCAGCGGGTCACGGCGATGCTGCCGGCCGGGACCGCGCTTATCGGCTTTGCCGGGGCTCCTTGGACGGTAGCGACCTATATGGTCGAAGGCGGCTCGAGCCGGGACTTTGCGGCGACGAAACGTTGGTCGCTTCGTGACCCCGAGGGGTTCGGCGTGCTGATCGGGCGGCTGGTGACAGCGACGATCGACCATCTTTCGGCTCAGATCGAAGCGGGCGCCGATGCGGTGCAGTTGTTCGATAGTTGGGCCGGGGTCCTGGATGAAAATTCATTCCGGCGGTGGGTGATCGAGCCGACGAAGCGGATCACAGCCGCGTTGGCGGAGCGTCATCCCGACGTGCCTATCATCGGCTTTCCGCGTGGGGCGGGTCTGATGTATCGGGCCTACGTAGACGAGACGGGCATCACCGCCATAGGGCTTGACAGCATGGTACCGCGCGATGTGGCGCAACGGACATTGCAGTGCTCGGTTCCGGTGCAGGGCAATCTCGATCCCTTTGTGTTGCTCGTCGGCTCGGCGCTTCAATCCGAGGTCGAGGCGATCCTGGCGAGCTTTGGCGGCGGTCCGTTCGTGTTCAATCTGGGCCATGGCGTGCTGCCGGATACGCCAATTGACCATGTAGCGCAGCTTGTCGAGCTGGTGCGCCGCGGACCATGAGCCGCCTTGCGGTCGTGCTGTTCAATCTCGGCGGGCCGGATTCGCTCGAGGCGGTCGAGCCGTTCCTTTACAATCTCTTCGCCGATCCGGCGATCATTGCCTTGCCCGGGCCGGTTCGCCGCCTGGTTGCGCGGCTCGTCGCGCATCGCCGCGCTCCGGTTGCGCGTCACATCTATGCGCGGATGGGGAATTCGTCGCCGATCGTCGCCAATACCGAGATCCAGGCGCGCGCGCTCGAGACAAAGTTGGGAGAAGACACGCGCGCGTTCGTCGCGATGCGATATTGGGCGCCATTCACCCAAGACGCGGCGCAAGCCGTGCTGGCCTGGAAGGCCGAGGAAATCGTCCTGCTGCCGCTTTATCCGCAGTTCTCGAGCACCACGACGGGATCATCGCTTGTCACGTGGCGCGAGGTGGCCGAGCGGATCGGTCTTCGCGTGCCGACCCGCACAATATGCTGCTATCCGGCCGACGATGGCTTCGTCACGGCGCTGGCGCGGCGGCTCGACACCGCGCTCGCGGAGTGGCCGGAAGGTGTGCCGGTCCGCATCCTGCTATCGGCGCATGGATTGCCGCAACGCATCGTCGCACGCGGTGATCCTTATCAGACGCAGGTCGAACAGACGGCGGCCGCGGTGCGGGCACGGGTCGCGCGAGATGTCGAGATGATCGTCTGCTATCAGAGCCGGGTCGGGCCGCTCAAATGGCTCGAACCGGCGACCGATGCCGAGATCCGGCGCGCCGGCGCCGAGCGGGTCGGCCTCATCGTGCTGCCGATCGCATTCGTGAGCGAGCATTCGGAAACGCTGGTGGAGCTCGATCTCGATTACGGACGGCTTGCCGCGGAAGCGGGTGTGCCGCGGTATGTGCGGGCGCCGACGGTCAGCGCCGATGCGGCCTTCATCGCCGGGCTTGCCGAATTGGTGCAAGGGGCGCGCCGGCGGCAAAGTCTGATCGGTCCGGGCGGGAAAGGGATCGCGTGCAATGCCGCGGACCGGCTGTGCCCGTGCGCGGCGCGCGGGACGGGTTCGTGAGCGCGCTTTATCCCTGGTTCAAGGTGATGCACATCGTCAGCGTCGTCGCGTGGATGGCGGGGCTCCTCTATCTGCCGCGGCTTTTCGTCTATCACGCCGATGCGGCGCCCGGCTCGGACAAGTCCGAGACGTTCAAGGTGATGGAGCGCCGCCTGTTACGCGGGATCATGCACCCGGCGATGATCGGAACATATCTGTTCGGCGTGCTGCTCGCCGCGACCCCAGGTGTAGTGGTTTGGAGCAACGGATGGATTTATGTGAAGCTCGCCGCGGTGGCAGGTCTCACCTATTTTCACTTCCTGCTGGTGCGATGGCGCCAGGAGTTCGCGACCGACAGCAACCGGCGACGCGCACGGTTCTACCGTTTCATTAACGAAATCCCAACCCTGCTGCTGATCGTGATCGTGATCATGGTGGTGGTGCGTCCTTTCTGAGCAGTGGCGCGCGAATGACATTTGACTTGGAGCCCGGGTCTGCTTAGATAAGAGGGACCCGCCGCGGCGACCCCCGGTCAGTCGCTCGAACAAGCCCAAAAAAATCCAGCGATCAGCCGTAGCGCGGTCTCCTCCTTGCCATCGGCGCCTCTCGCGCCCGAGACCCTCTCCCATAACGACAGTCTTTCCCATGAATCTCCAAGAGCTCAAAGCAAAGTCCCCGGCCGAACTCCTTCATTTCGCCGAGGAGCTGCAGATCGAAAACGCGTCCTCGCTCAGGAAGCAGGACATGATGTTCGCGATCCTGAAGCAGCTTGCCGACAACGATCAGGCCATCAACGGCGATGGCGTGCTCGAAGTGCTGCAGGACGGGTTCGGCTTTCTACGCAGTCCGGAAGCCAATTACCTGCCCGGGCCCGACGACATCTATGTCAGCCCATCTCAGGTGCGCCGGTTTGGACTGCGCACCGGCGACACGGTCGAAGGGCAAATCCGCTCGCCCAAGGATGGCGAGCGGTATTTCGCCCTCCTCAAGGTCAACGAGATCAATTTCGACGAGCCGGACAAGCTTCGCCACCGGATCAATTTCGACAATTTGACGCCGCTCTATCCGGACGAGAAGCTGAAGCTCGAGCTCGACAATCCGACGACCAAGGATTTGACGACGCGGGTCATCGACCTCATCACGCCTTTGGGCAAGGGTCAGCGCGCCATCATCGTGTCGCCGCCGAGGGCCGGCAAGACCGTGATGATGCAGAACATCGCGCACGCGATCACGGTGAATCATCCCGAGGTCTATCTCATCGTGCTGCTGATCGACGAGCGGCCGGAAGAGGTGACCGACATGGCACGCTCGGTGAAAGGCGAGGTCGTGAGCTCGACCTTCGACGAGCCCGCGGTTCGCCACGTACAGGTCGCCGAGATGGTGATCGAGAAGGCAAAACGCCTCGTCGAGCATAAACGCGACGTCGTGATCCTGCTCGATTCGATCACCCGGCTGGCGCGCGCCTACAACACGGTCGTGCCAAGCTCCGGCAAAGTGCTCACGGGCGGCGTCGATGCCAACGCGCTGCAGCGACCAAAGCGCTTCTTCGGCGCCGCGCGCAACATCGAGGAAGGCGGATCGCTCACCATCATCGCGACCGCGCTCATCGATACCGGCTCGCGGATGGACGAGGTGATCTTCGAAGAGTTCAAAGGCACCGGCAATTCGGAAATCGTGCTCGATCGCAAAGTCGCGGACAAGCGGACGTTCCCCTCGCTCGACATCACCAAGTCGGGCACCCGCAAAGAGGAACTGCTGGTGGAGAAGGCGGTCCTGTCCAAGATGTGGGTGCTGCGCCGCGTTCTGATGCCGATGGGCCCGACGGACGGGCTCGAGTTCCTGATCGAGAAGCTGAAGCATTCGAAGAACAACGCGGACTTCTTCGAGGCGATGAACACTTAGCAGGGCCGCGCGCCAAGCGCTCTTTGCTACAACAAATGGGGGAAAGGCGCTTGGTGACTGACTAATCGGGACGCGCGGATCAGAACCGTTAGCGACATTTTTACAGATCGATGACACGGTGCGCTCTCTCGAGTGGGGGCGATCAGCCGACCATGCGGCCAAAGTCCGTCAGGTCTCCGCGCAAGTCCGGCAATCCGGCCGAATCAGCCGCGCCGGTCGCCGGGATCAGCGACTATTTTCCGCTGTTCTTTGCGCATTGTCCCCTCCCGCTCTTCGTCTATGACTGGGAGCGCTCCGACATCGTGCTCGTCAACGATGCGGCCCTCGCGCAATACGGCTACACGCGCGAAGAATTCCTCGGCCTTCGCCTCAACGATCTTCTGACGGAGCCGGAGATCGGGCAGGCGAAGATCAATCGATCGAGCACCGTGCTCAAAGGAGAGGAGCGGCGCCACCGGAAAGCCGACGGCTCCTCTTTCGCCGTCGATGTCATTCGTCACTGCTGCACGATCAATGGCCGCACGCTCGCGCTCGTGATTTGTTCCGACGCGACGGCGCGCCTGTCCCGCGAGGCCGAGCTGATCGAAACGTCGGAAGCGCTTCGCCGCAGTCACGACAATCTCGCCCGCGCCCAACGCATCTCGGGCACCGGCAGCGTCGAGCGCGATTTCGAGGCGCGGCGCACGGTGTGGTCGCAGGAAACCTATCGCATTTTCGGGGTCGATCCCGCGACCTTCGTCCCGAGCCCCGAGGCGATGTTGACGTTCGTGCATCCCGAGGATCGCCAGCGCGTCGCCGAGGCGCTGCGTAAATCGGCCGAAGGTCTGCCGGTGAAGCTCGAATATCGGATCATCCGTCCGGATGGCGCCGAACGCGTCATCTACCGCGAGGCGGAAGTGATCCTGGACGAATCCGGCAAACCGCGCCGGTCGGTCAGCACGCTTCGCGACCGGACCTGGGCGCACGAGCAGGGGCTGCGCCAAAAACGGCTCGAGATCGAATTGCGCGTCGCCAAGGACGAAGCCGAAGCGCTGATGCGGGAGGTACAGGCGGCGAATGTCGATCTCGAGCGGCGGGTCGAGGAGCGCACGGCGGAGCTGCGCTCGGTCCAGGCCGACCTCGTCAGGGCGACGCGGCTCTCAACCTTGGGGCAGCTCACGGCGACCGTCGCACACGAGCTGCGCAATCCCCTGAGCGCCATCCGCAACAGCATTTTTGCCGTGGGCGAGATCGCGGCCTCGCGCGGCATCGATCTGGATCGCCCCTTGCAGCGCATCCAGCGCAGCATTGATCGCTGCAACAATCTCGTGAGCGACCTTCTCGACTATTCGCGCACGCGGGAACTGGTGCTCAAGGCCCAGCCGATCGACGATTGGCTCGGTGAGGTGATGGCGGAGCTTGGCGCGCCCAACGGTGTCGCCGTCGAGCTCGACCTCAAGGCCGGCCGGGATCAGGCCCGGATCGACGCCGAGCGCCTGCGTCAGGTGGTGATCAATCTTCACGAGAACGCGATGCAGGCGATGGAAGCCACGCCGGGCCCGCGCCTTGCCGTGCGCACGCGAGCCGAGCGGCAGCAGATCGAGATCATCTTCGACGATAATGGCCCCGGCATCGCGCCGGAACATCTCGGCAAAGTGTTCGAGCCGCTGTTCAGCACCCGGCCATTCGGAACCGGCCTCGGCCTTGCGACGGTGAAGCAAATCGTCGAGCAACATGGCGGCTCGATCGAGCTGGCAAGCACTCTCGGGCGCGGTACGCGCGCGATCATCCGCCTTCCGGCCGCGATCGCGCAGCAAGCGGCCTGAACCGCCTCAGATCAGCGCCGGCAATTCGGCGAGGCTGCGGATTTCGTGATCCGGCGCGCCGGGAAGGCGCTCGCGGGGCTGGCTCGCGCGGTTGCACCAGACCGTGCGCATCCCGAACGAAGACGCGGCATGGATGTCCCAGGCGTTCGAGGATTGGAACGCGATCGCGGTGACCGGGACACCGACGCGGTCGACCGCGAGCTGATAGACCTCGGGCGCGGTCTTGAAAATGCCGACCTCCTCCACCGACAGGACATGGTCGAGAAGGTCGACGATGCCGGCATGTCGGATCGCGTCCGCCAGCATGTCCGGCGTGCCGTTCGAGAGGATGGCCGTCACGAACCCGCGCTCTTTGAGGCGCGCCAGGACGGATGGGACCTCAGGAAAGGCGTCGAGCGTGCGATAGAGCGCCATCAATCGATCGCGCACGCTCCGATCGGCGAGGCCCAGCGCGTCGAGCGCGAAATCGAGCGCGTCGCCCGTGACC
>DATJLY010000374.1:0-4180 GCA_035509095.1 Allostellaceae bacterium
AGCAGGACGCCGATGCTCCGGGTTGAAGGGATCGAGACCAGCTATGGCCAGAGCCAGGTGCTGTTCGGCATTGGCTTCGAGGTCAATCGCGGCGAGGTCGTGACGCTCATCGGCCGCAACGGCATGGGCAAGACGACGACCGTGCGTTCGATCATGGGGATGACGCCGCCGCAGGGCGGATCGATCCTGTTCGAGGGCCGGGAGCTGCGGGGCCTCGCCCCTTTCCGCATCGCGCGGCTGGGCCTCGGCCTCGTGCCCGAGGGTCGCGGCATCTTTTCGAACCTCACCGTCTGGGAGAACCTGACCGCGACTGCCGCGCGCGGCCGCGCCGGGGCACCGCGCTGGACCACCGAGACGGTGACGGAGCTCTTTCCGTGGCTCCTCGAGCGGCGGCATCAAATGGGGGCGCATCTCTCCGGCGGGGAGCAGCAGATGCTGGCGATCGCGCGCGCGCTCATGACCAACCCCGAGCTCCTGATCCTCGACGAAGCGACCGAGGGCCTGGCGCCCCTCATCCGCCACGAGATCTGGCGCGTCCTCCAGAAGCTCAAATCCGCCGGCCAGTCGATCCTGCTGATCGACAAGAACCTGAAGGCGCTGACGCGGCTCGCCGACCGCCACTATGTGGTTGAGCGCGGCCGCGTGCGCTGGAGCGGTGATTCGGCGGCGCTCCTTGCCAACTACGCCGATATCAGGCGCTATGTCGGCGTGTGAGCGCCCTCATTCGAGCCGCGTCGGGTCGGCGATGATGGGGTTGCGCAGCACGCCAAGACCGGTGATCTCGACCTCGCAGATGTCGCCCGGATGCATGCGGGTGCGGCCGGGAATGCGCTTTGAATCGTACTCGGTCGGCTGATAGCCGGGCGGCGGATGAAGGGCGCCGGGCGTCCCCATCACGATCACGTCGCCGGCACGCAGCAGATACCCGGTCGAGAGATAGTGGATCACCTGCTCGACCGAGAACAGCATGTCGTCGAGCGACGATTTCTGCTTCTCGACCCCGTTGAGGCGGGTGATCACGGTGTGGTCGGGCGGCCGGCCGAATTCCTCGGCCGTCATCATCCACGGGCCGAGCGAGCCCGAGCGCTCGAAATTCTTGCCGAGCCCGAACTGGCGGTTATGACCCTGGAACTCGCGCACCGAGCCTTCATTGTAGCAGGCATAGCCCGCGACATGCTGAAGCGCGCGCCCAACCGGGATATGCCGGCCCGGCGTGCCGATGATGACAGCGAGCTCGCCCTCATAGTCGTAGGTCACGGCGACCCGCGGATCGGGACACCAGACCGGCTCCAGATGCCCCACCTGGCTGCAGGGCATCCGCATGAAGATCTGCGGATAGTCCTTGGAGGTCTCGAGCCCGGTCTCCTCGATATGCGCCTTGAAGTTGAGGGCGAGCGCCCAGATCGCCTGGGGGTCGGGAACGACCGGGTCGAGCGTGACCTGGTCGAAGCGGAAGTCGGGCTCGCGGCCCTTGACCGCCGCCGCGACCGCTTTCAGGCCCGCCGGCCCGGCCTCGAGAATCCCTTTGAGCGTCGGCGGGAGATCGGCCGCCGCGCGCTCCAGCGAGATGAAGCGCCAATCGTCGACCATGACGCCGACGCCCGCGTGATCGCGGGTGTGATAGGAGATAAGCCGCATCGCGATGTTCCTCCGCCCGGCTCAGTTCATCGCGCGCACGGCCTGGAGCGACGGCCGGTCGGCCGATTGCCGCGGCCGGTGCAGCCCCTCCATCAAATGCCACTCGGAGAAATGGTTGACTCGGAAATTGCTGGGCTTCCAGGCCTCGGTGACGAAGTCGGGATTGGAGAAATACTCGATCGTGCCGCCCAGCGGATTCTTGAAGTACCAGAAATAGGCCGAGGAGATGGGATGTCGTCCAGGCCCTACCGCGGTCTCCCAGCCGGCGTCGGTGAAGTACATGCCGCCGCCGAACACCTCGTGGATGTCATGCACCTCGAAGGCGACATGGTGGAGGTCGGTGGTGCCGCCCGGCCGCTTCAGAAGGAACAGATTGTGGTGGTCGGCGCGCGCCGCGTAGCGCAAGAACACCGCCGCCCCGCCGACATAGCGGTCCGAAAGGTGGAAGCCGAGCCGCTTCACATAGAATTTCTCGCCCGCCCGCACGTCCGGCACCGCGAACACGATGTGGCCCATCCGGAAGGGCCGCGCGCGCTCGTACATCGGGCTGGGCCGATCGACCCGGCCGCGCGCGCCCGGCACGTTGAGCGGCAGGGTCGCGCGCGCCGGCTCCTTGCCGTGCCGCCACAGGCGGAAGCCGACATTGATGCCGCAATCATCGACGGTATGGAGCGTGCCGTCCTTGTCCTCACCGACCTTGCGGTCCCGCTGAAGCTCGTCGCCCAGCGCCTCGAGGTGGCGGCGCGAGGAGACGCCCCACACCACCTCGCGGAACTCCGACCCGCCGGAAAGCTTTGGCGGCAGGCCCGCCGCATCCGACGGGCGGATCACGACGTCGGCGCCGATCTCGGTCGCGAAGACCAGCCCGCTTTTCCCGTCCTTGACCTTCTTGAGGCCCCAGTCCGAGAACATCTTTCGCGCCAAAGCGAGATCCGGCGCGCCGAAAATCACGCTGTCGATGCCGATGAACCGCGCGTCCTGCTTCGCCATGACCGCCTCGTTGGAGCTGGATTTTCGAACTAGACCATCGGGGGACCCTAGGGTCAAGCTTGGCCCCCGGCACGATTTTCGCGACAATTGATAATCGCCGCGCGACTTCGCCGCCCTCCGTCTTGAACGATTATTGCGTTCAATAGATAGGGCCAGGCGGCGGGGACTTCAAGGGGGAGGGTGAGATGGGCGTACGTATGCTACGGCTGGGTTTTGCCGCCCTGCTGGCGCTGGCAGCCGGGACGGCCGCCGCCAAGGTCGGGACCGCGACCCGGCCGTTCGTGCCGCCCGAGCCCTATGACTGGCGCGGGGCTGCGAGCCACGTGCTTCTGACAACGCTCTGGTATCCGGCCGATCCGGGCGCCAACGAGACGCCGCAGCAGATCGGGCCGCCGGGCGAGCCCCCGCGGTTCGAGGCCGGGAGTGCCGCCGTCGGCGCCGCGCTCCCACCCGGCCCGGCAAAGTTCCCCCTGATCCTGCTTTCGCACGGCACCGGCGGCGCCGCGGTGGCGCTCGCCTGGCTCGGCACCGCGCTGGCGGCGCACGGCTATGTCGTCGCCGCGGTCAATCATCCCGGCAACAACGCGTTGGAACCCTACACCACCCAAGGCTTCACCTTGTGGTGGGAGCGTGCGCGGGATTTGAGCGCCGTGCTGGACGCGCTGTTGGCCGATCGCCAGTTCGGCCCCCGCATCGACCCCGACCGGATCGGTGCCGCCGGCCATTCGCTCGGCGGCTTTACGGTGATCGAGGTGGCGGGCGGCATCGGCTCGTCAAAGCAGCTCCAGGCCGCCTGCACCGCCTTGCCGGGCGACGCGAATTGCGAGGCGCCGCCCGAATTCTCCGACCTCGGCGCGAAAGCGGCGGCGCTCGCGCAACGCGACCCCGCCTACGCCGCGGCGCTGCAGCGGGGCGGTGCGTCTCACCGCGACCCGCGCATTCGCGCCGTGTTCGCGATGGCGCCGGCGCTCGGCCCCTCCTTCACGCCGGAAAGCCTGAAGACCATCGCGGTTCCCGTCGCCATCGTCGCCGGCGCGGACGATCGGATCGCGCCCCCCGAAACGAGCGCCAAATTCATCGCGGGCCTCATTCCCAACGCCAAGCTGACAATCTTTCCCGGCGCGGTCGGGCATTACGTCTTCACCGATCTCTGCACCGAAGCGGGCCGAACGGCCTCGCCCGCGCTTTGCGTCGACGCGCCCGGCGTTGATCGCGAGTCGGTCCATCGCCAGACGGCGGAGGACGCCATCGCCTTCTTCGACGCGGCGCTCAGATAGCCGCGCGGCCGCTAACGAGGCCCGTGGATGCGCGGGTCGAGCCCGCGCATGACCCGCTTGGGCTAAGCCCGCCTGTCGGCAGCGCGGTTGAGTTCCATCTTAATCGTCATGGCCGGACCTGTTCCGGCCATCCACGTCTTTGGGCAGCAAAAATGAACCCGTGGATGCGCGGGTCGAGCCCGCGCATGACCGAGCAATGGAAAGTTGGTCCGGTCGAGTTCCATCCCAATCGGAACTCTAGCCGCTGATCTTGACCCGCTTTGAGGCTTCGGCCA
>DATJLY010000375.1:0-2185 GCA_035509095.1 Allostellaceae bacterium
GCTCCGACCGCCGGGTCGAGGCGCAGCTCGAGCTCCGGATCCTGGGTGGTGATGCCGACCGGACAACGTCCGGTATGGCAATGGTGACAGACTCCCGGCGCCGTGCCGAGCCGCGCATAGTCGGCGAGCGCCGATCGATGCTCGCCGCCCGCTACGTAGGTATCGGCGTTGCACCCGAGCGCCATGAGCACTCCCTGCCCGATGGCCACCGCGTCGGCGCCCATCGCGAGCGCCTTCGCCACGTCGGCGCCGCTGCGGATGCCGCCGGATATCACCAGCTGCACCTTGCCGCGCATGTTCAAATCGTCGAGCGCGTCCACCGCCTGCCGCAACGCGGCGAGCGTCGGTATGCCGACGTGCTCGATGAACACGGTCTGGGTCGCCGCGGTTCCGCCTTGCATGCCGTCGACCACGATCACGTCGGCTCCCGCGTGCACGGCGAGCTTCACGTCGTTGAATACCCTGGTTGCGCCGACCTTCACGTAAATCGGCTTTTCCCAGTCCGTGATCTCGCGCATCTCCTTGATCTTGATCACCAGATCGTCCGGTCCGGTCCAGTCCGGATGCCTGGAGGCCGAGCGCTGATCGACCCCCTCGGGCAGCGTTCGCATGCGCGCGACGCGCGGGTTGACCTTCTGACCGAGCAGCATTCCCCCGCCGCCCGGTTTCGCGCCTTGGCCGATGACGATTTCGATGGCATCGGCCCGCCGCACGTCGTCCGGATTGAAGCCGTATCGAGACGGAAGACACTGATAGACGAGGGTCTTCGAGGAGCTGCGCTCCTCGGAAGTCATGCCCCCGTCGCCGGTCGTGGTCGAGGTGCCCATCTCCGTCGCGGCCCGTCCGAGCGCATCCTTGACCCGCGCCGACAGGGCGCCGAAGCTCATGCCCGCCACCGTGATGGGAATCGCCAGCTCGATGGGCCGCGTGGCGAAGCGCGTCCCGAGCACCGTTCTCGTCGCGCATCGCTCGCGATACCCCTCGAGCGGATAGCGGGAGAGCGAAGCCGCGAGAAACAACAGATCGTCGAAGCTCGGCACCCGTCGCTTGGCGCCTAGACCTCGGATCTCGTAAAGACCGGTGGCGGCCGCGCGCTGGATGTAGTCGATGGTCGCCCGGTCGAAGCCGGCCGATTCCTCCCGCTGAACGCGATTCGGCGGCTCCTGCATGCTCATCGCTCAGTACTCCTGATCGGCATCGGCGTTCCAGTGATAGAGGCTTTTCGCCGAGGCGATGCGCTTGAACTCTCGCGGGTCGTGGTCGAGCCCTGCGGCGCGCAGAAGCCTCTCGACGTCCCCGAGATCCCGGCCGGTCATCGGCTCGAAACGCGCGTCCGCGCCCAGGGAGCGGACCTTGCCGCGCACGTAGAGGACCGCCTCGTAGAGCGAGTCGCCGAGCGCGTCGCCCGCATCGCCGCAGACGAGCAGACGCCCAGCCTGCGCCATGAAGGCGGAGAAGCTGCCGACGCTGCCGCCGACCACGATGTCGGCCCCTTTGAGGGAGATGCCGCATCGCAAGGAGGCATCTCCGTCGATGACCAGAAGGCCCCCGTGAGCCGAGGCGCCCGCGGCGGTGGAAGCGAATCCCTTGATGTGCACCCGGCCGGACATCATGTTCTCGGCTGCGCCCGGGCCCGCGTTTCCATGAACCGTCACGGTCGCATGCTGGTTCATGCCGGCGACGTAGTAGCCGACGTGGCCGTGAATGTGCACGTCGAGGTGCGCGTCGAGGCCGCAGGCGATCGAATGCGCTCCGTCGGGATGAAGGATGCGAATCTCCGAGGCCTCGCCCCCGGACGCGCGCCGGTGCAGATGCAGGTTGAGGTCCCGCAAGGTGCTCTTGGAGAGGTCGAATTCGCGCGCCGGGAGCACGGAACTCAGAGTCGCCATCGATAGATCTCCTCCGGCTTCGGCTCGAACAGCTCGGCGTGTGCGATGTCCGGCAGATGCGCCAGCGAGCGGAATTCGGAGGCGATGGCGACGTAGTCGTCCGTTTCCGCCACGACCGCCGGCTTGCACGCGAAGGCATCGCGCACGATGAGAAGCTCCTGATCCGTCCCCATCAGAAACGTATAGAAGCCGTCGAGCACGCCGAAGCCGCGCTCGACGGCGGTCGGCAGGTCATCGCCCTCGCGCAGCCGCCATTCGAAGTACCGGCACGCCGCCTCGGTGTCGTTGTCCGTCTC
>DATJLY010000376.1:0-6098 GCA_035509095.1 Allostellaceae bacterium
GACGGGCTTTTCAGCACGCGCGAGGTCGAATGCCTTGGCGCCTGCGTCAACGCCCCGGTGATCCAGGTCAATGACGATTTCTACGAGGATCTCGACGCGCAATCGACCGAAGCCCTGATCCGCGCGCTCCAGCGCGGCGAGAAGCCGCCCATCGGCTCGGTGAAGCGCCGCCAAGGCTCGATGCCCGAAGGCGGCGCCACCACGCTCACCACCCTCCCCTACGAAAAGGACGCGCGGTGATGGCGGCGGGAGATTTCATATTCCGTCATGGCCGGGCTTGTCCCGGCCATCCACGTTGTTCGACCGCTCGTCGCTTGCCGTGGATGCCCGGGACCAGCCCGGGCATGACCGTCAGAGACGCTTTTCAAAGAGCACACCATGCTTGACGACAAGGACCGCATCTTCACCAACCTCTATGGCCAGTATGACTGGCATCTGGCCGGCGCGCGGAAGCGCGGGGATTGGGACGGAACCAAGGAGCTGATCCTCAAGGGCCGCGATTGGATCGTGAACGAGGTCAAGGCTTCGGGACTTCGCGGCCGCGGCGGCGCGGGCTTTCCGACCGGCCTCAAATGGTCGTTCATGCCGAAGACCAGCGACCGGCCCTGCTATCTCGTCGTCAATGCCGACGAGAGCGAGCCCGGCACCTGCAAGGACCGCGACATCATGCGGTTCGACCCGCACAAGCTGGTCGAAGGCTGTTTGCTGGCAAGCGTCGGGATGGGCGCCCACGCCTGTTACATCTATATCCGCGGCGAGTTCGTGAACGAGGCGAAAAACCTTCAAGTCGCCATCGACGAGGCCTATGAGGCAGGGCTGATCGGTCCCAACGCATGCGGCTCGGGCTTCGATTTCGAGCTCTATCTGCATCGCGGCGCCGGCGCCTATATCTGCGGCGAAGAGACGGCGCTGCTGCAAAGCCTCGAGGGGCAGAAGGGGCAGCCGCGGCTCAAGCCGCCCTTCCCCGCCGCGGTCGGGCTCTATGGCTGCCCGACGACGGTCAATAACGTCGAATCGATCG
The DNA here is from genome assembly GCA_035509095.1 of Allostellaceae bacterium. GTDB lineage: Bacteria > Pseudomonadota > Alphaproteobacteria > ATCC43930 > CGMCC-115725 > DATJLY01. The sequence goes on from DATJLY010000376.1 coordinate 1,022, forward strand.
CGGTCGCGCCAACCATTCTGCGCCGCGGTGCCGCCTGGTTCGCCGGCATCGGCAACCCCAAGAACGAAGGCACCAAGCTGTTCTGCATCTCGGGCCATGTCGAGCGCCCGTGCAATGTCGAAGAGGCGATGGGCATCCCGCTGCGCGAGCTGATCGAGCGTCATGCCGGTGGCGTGCGGGGCGGCTGGGACAATCTGCTCGGCATCATTCCGGGCGGCGCGTCGGTGCCGGTGATCCCGAAATCCATCTGCGACGAGCAGATCATGGATTTCGACTCGCTGCAGAAGGTGAAAAGCGGCCTCGGCACGGCGGCGGTCATCGTGATGGACAAATCGACCGACATCATCAAGGCGATCGCGCGGCTTTCGAAATTCTACAAGCACGAGAGCTGCGGCCAATGCACGCCCTGCCGCGAGGGCTGCGGCTGGATGTGGCGGACGATGGAGCGCATGGTGACGGGCGACGCCACGCCCGCCGAGATCGATTCCCTGCTCGAGGTCACGTATCAGGTCGAAGGCCACACGATCTGCGCCTTGGGCGACGCGGCGGCCTGGCCGATCCAGGGCATCATCCGGCATTTCCGGCCGGTGATGGAGGCGCGCATCGCGGCCCAGGCGCCGCCGAAAGCAGCGGAGTAGCGCCATGCCCAAGCTCACCGTCAACGGTATCCCGGTCGAGGTGCCGGCCGGCGCGACCGTCTTCCAGGCCTGTCAGGCGGCAGGCGTGGAGGTCGCGCATTTCTGCTACCACGAGCGGCTGATGATCGCCGGCAACTGCCGCATGTGTCTCGTCGAGCAGGAAAAGGCGCCAAAGCCGATCGCCTCCTGCGCCATGCCGGCGGGCGAAGGCATGGTGATCCACACCGACAGCGAGAAGGCCAAGAAGGCGCGCCACGGGGTGATGGAGTTCCTGCTCATCAACCATCCGCTCGACTGTCCCATCTGCGACCAGGGCGGCGAATGCGACCTGCAGGACGAGGCGATGGCCTATGGCTTCGACCGCGGCCGCTATCACGAGAACAAGCGCGCGGTGAAGGACAAGGATTTCGGTCCCCTCGTCAAGACCAGCATGAACCGGTGCATCCACTGCACACGCTGCATCCGCTTCCTCGCCGACGTGGCCGGGGTGGACGAGCTGGGCGCGACCGGGCGCGGCGAAGACATGGAGATCGGCACCTATATCGAGCACGCGCTCACGTCCGAGCTGTCCGCCAACATCATCGACCTGTGCCCGGTGGGCGCGCTCACGTCGAAGCCCTATGCCTTCATCGCGCGGCCGTGGGAGCTGACCAAGACCGAATCGGTCGATGTGCTGGACGCGCTCGGCTCCAACATCCGGATCGATGCGCGCGGCGGACAGGTGCTGCGCATCCTGCCCCGGCTCAACGAGGACGTGAACGAGGAGTGGATCTCGGACAAGACCCGCTACGCGATGGACGGGCTCCACAAGCGGCGGCTCGACCGGCCCTATGTGCGCCGGAACGGGAAGCTCGAGGAAGCATCCTGGCAGGACGCCTTTGCCGCCATCGCCGCCGGGGTGAAGGGGCTCGAAGGGAACCGGATCGCGGCCATCGCCGGCGACCTCGCCGATGTCGAGGCGATGTGCCTCTTGAAGGACCTGATGACGGGGCTCGGCTCGCCTCATCTCGATTGCCGTCAGGACGGCGCCGCGCTCCACCCGGGATGCCGGGCCGGATATCTCTTCAACAGCACGATTTCGGGCATCGACCGGGCCGATTTCTGCCTGTTGATCGGCGCCAATCCTAGAATTGAGGCGGCCGTACTCAACGCCCGGTTGCGCAAACGCTGGCTCCATGGCGGCCCCTTCAAGCTGGAGATCGTCGGGCCGCCGCTCGACCTCACCTTCCCCACGACCCAGATCGGGTCCGGCCCGGCCGACCTCGCGCGCGACCGCCAGCGGTTATCATCTGTCCTCAAATCCGCCAAGCAGCCGATGCTGATCCTCGGCCAGGGCGCGCTCGCCCGGCCCGACGGGGCGGCCGTGCTGGCCCTTGCCCGCGCGATCGCCGAAGAAGGCGGGCTGGTGCGCGACGACTGGAACGGCTTCAACGTGCTCCACACCGCGGCGGCCCGGGTCGGCGGCCTCGATTTGGGCTTCGTGCCGGGCGCCGGCGGGCGCGATCTCGCGGGCATTCTCGCGGGCGCCCAAAGCGGCGAGATCGGCGCCCTCTATCTCCTCGGCGCCGACGACATCGACACGAGCCGGCTGGGCAAGGCGTTCGTGATCTATCAGGGCCATCACGGCGATGCCGGCGCGCGCCGCGCCGACGTGGTGCTGCCGGGTGCCGCCTATACCGAGAAGGACGCGACCTACGTCAACACCGAAGGGCGGGTTCAGCACACCGAGCGCGCCGTGTTCCCGCCCGGCGACGCGCGCGAGGACTGGAAGATCCTGCGCGCCTTGAGCGAGGCGCTGGGCCACACCCTGCCGGTTGCGACCCTCGCCGATGTGCGGCGCCGCATGGCGGAGGTCAATCCGGTGTTCGCCGCCGGCGCGCCGCTCGCGCGCGCGCCATGGGGTGCGTTCGGACGCGAAGGCGCGCTCGATCCGGCGCCGTTCCGCTATCCGATCGACGATTTCTATCGCACCGACCCGATCAGCCGCGCCTCGCCCACCATGGCGGCGTGCGCAACCGCGTTGGGCGCCCGCAAAGGCGAAGCCAAGACGGGCACGCATGGCTGATTTCCTTACCGCATACGGCCTGCCGGCCATCATCATGGTGGTCGAGACGCTGGTCGTCATCGTGCCGCTGCTGATCGCGGTCGCCTACCTCACTTATGCCGAGCGCAAGGTGCTGGCGGCGGCGCAGCTGCGCATGGGGCCGAACGTGGTCGGCTGGTTCGGGCTGCTCCAGCCCTTCGCCGACGCACTCAAGCTCCTGCACAAAGAGACGGTGATCCCCACCGGCGCGAACCGCATCCTCTTCGTCGCCGCGCCGATCCTCACCTTCGTCTTGAGCCTCATCGCCTGGGCGGTCATCCCCTTCGATGTCGGCGTCGTGATTGCCAACATCAATGTCGGCATCCTCTATCTCTTCGCCATCAGCTCCTTGGGCGTCTATGGCGTCATCATGGCGGGCTGGGCGTCCAACTCCAAATACGCCTTCCTGGGCGCGCTGCGGTCGGCGGCGCAGATGGTTTCTTACGAGGTCTCGATCGGCTTCGTGATGGTGAGCGTGCTGCTGTGCGTCGGCTCGCTGAACCTTTCCGACATCGTCGAGAAGCAGCGCCACATCTGGTTCGCCATCCCGCTCCTGCCGATGTTCGTCGTGTTCTTCATCTCCGGCCTGGCCGAGACCAACCGGTCGCCGTTCGACCTGGTCGAGGGCGAGTCGGAGCTCGTCGCGGGATATTTCGTCGAATATTCGGCGATGACGTTCGCCCTGTTCTTCCTCGGCGAATACGCCAACATGATCCTGATGAGCGCGTCGACCACGATCCTGTTCCTGGGCGGGTGGCTCGCGCCTTTCAACATCCAGCCGTTCACGGGGATTCTGGCGCATCTCTGGTCGCTCGTCTGGTTCGTGCTCAAGATCTCGTTCGTCCTCTTCTGCTTCTTGTGGGTGCGGGCGACCTTCCCGCGCTTTCGTTACGATCAGCTCATGCGGCTCGGCTGGAAAGTGTTCCTGCCGCTGTCGCTCGGCTGGTTGGTGTTGACCGCCGGCGTGCTCGAGGCAACGGGCTGGATCCCGGGCTGATGGCCGTCAGAAAGGCTTGAATTCATGGCATTGCTCGATCGCGGCGCGCGCTCGTTCCTCCTCGCGGAGCTGGCCCAGGGGATGTGGCTCACCTTGAAATACATGTTCAAGGAGCCGGTCACCGTGAACTATCCGTTCGAGAAGGGGCCGCTCAGCCCGCGCTTCCGAGGCGAGCACGCGCTTCGGCGCTATCCCAACGGCGAGGAGCGCTGCATCGCCTGCAAGCTGTGCGAGGCGATCTGCCCGGCGCTCGCCATCACCATCGAGGCCGAGCCGCGCGAGGACGGCAGCCGCCGCACCACGCGCTACGACATCGACATGACCAAATGCATCTATTGCGGCTTCTGCCAAGAGGCGTGCCCGGTCGACGCCATCGTCGAGGGCCCGAATTTCGAATTCGCGGCCGAGACGCGGGAGGAGCTCTTCTACAACAAGGACAAGCTTCTCGCGAACGGCGACCGTTGGGAGGCGGAGATCGCCAACAACCTCGCCCTCGACATGCCCTATCGGTGAGGCCGCATGATCATCCAGGCGATCAGCTTCTATGTCTTTGCGCTCGTGGCGATCGCGTCGGGCGTCATGGTCATCGCCGCGCGCAACCCGGTCCACTCCGTCCTCTTCCTCATCCTCGCCTTTTTCAGTGCGGCAGGCCTTTTCGTCCTGATGGGAGCCGAGTTCCTGGCGATGATCCTGGTCATCGTCTATGTGGGCGCGGTCGCGGTCCTGTTCCTGTTCGTCGTGATGATGCTCGATATCAACTTCACCGAGCTGCGCCAGGGCGTGATGCAGTACCTGCCGGTGGGCGCGTTGATCGGCCTCGTCCTCTTCCTCGAACTGGTGCTGATCTTCGGCGCCTGGGCCGTGACGCCGCACATAGCCGCCACCGCGGCGGCGCCCACGCCGGCGCCGCAGCAGCTTTCGAACACCGCGGCGCTGGGGGCGCTGCTTTACACCCGCTACGTCTATGCGTTCCAGATCGCAGGCCTCGTGCTGCTCGTCGCGATGGTAGGGGCGATCGTATTGACCCACCGGGCGCGCGAAGGCGTCCGCAAGCAGCGGATCGGTGCGCAGGTCTCGCGCCGGCGCGCGGAAAGCGTCGAGGTGGTGAAGGTGCGGCCGCGCGAGGGGGTGATGTGACATGATGGAAATCGGCCTTGCCCACTATCTCGTCGTGGCGGCGATCCTTTTCACGCTCGGCATCTTCGGGATTTTCCTCAACCGGAAGAACGTCATCATCATCCTGATGTCGATCGAGCTCATGCTGCTTGCGGTCAACATCAACTTCGTCGCCTTCTCGTCCTTCCTGCACGATCTCGCGGGGCAGATCTTCGCCATGTTCGTGCTGACGGTCGCGGCCGC
>DATJLY010000377.1:0-4721 GCA_035509095.1 Allostellaceae bacterium
ACGGCCTGGAAGGTGAGCGGGCTCTCGCACAGGCCGGCGATCATGGCTTCGCGCCCGGCCTCGATGCGCTTGGCGATGGCGATTTCGCCCTCGCGGGAGAGGAGCTCCACCGAGCCCATTTCGCGCAGATACATGCGCACCGGATCGTCGGTGCGCTCGGCCGGCTCCTTGCCTTCGGTCTTGGCCGGCGTTTTCGCCGAAACCTCGACCAGTTCGCCGCCTTCGGATTCTTCCTCTTCGGGCTCCTCGCGGGCGCCTTCTTCTTCGTCGGAGTCCGCTTCCTCGGTCTCCACGACGTTGATGCCCATTTCGCTCATCATCGCCAGCACGTCCTCGATCTGCTCGGAGGTGACCTCCTCCGACGGCATGACCGAGTTGAGCTGTTCGTAAGTCACATAACCGCGCTTCTTGGCCTGCTTGATCATCTTCTTGACGGCGGCGTCGGACAGATCGAGCAGCGGCAGCGGGGCATCCGGGGTCTCGGGACCGTCCTTCTCGGGCATATCGCCCTCTTTGGACGCCACGGACTTCTGGGCCGCGACCTTTACCTTCGCCACGTTCGCGACCGTCTTGATGTTGCCCACAGTCTTAATTGCCATCTTCGTCTCCACCAACGCCCTGTCCTTACCGCCGCAGTCCTTACCGCCGTGCGGCCCGCTCGTCGTAGCCCCTACCCTTTGGCCGTTCCCCACGCTGGGCGGACGGACCCTCCCGCACCGGGTGCCGAGCGCCATGCCTGTTATACGGGCACAACGCGGCGGCGGACTTGCATGTTCTGGGCCGGATGCGGCTTTTCGGCTACAAAAACCGCAAATCCACGCCCAAAAGGGGGCAGCACCCGCCGGTACCGCCCGAATCAAGCCCCTCAGTTGTCTCGGAACTCCGTTAAGCTCCGACTAACCCTAACCTCGCGCGCCCTCTTAGTCTCCTGCCTGCAGACCGACCAGCCGCCGCGCCGGCGGGCATTCCAGGCCGAAGCAGCCACTAGAATGACCGCGTCGGACGGCCCGACTGATCGCCGAACCCCTCGATCAGAGCCTCAGTTCCATCAAGTGTGGAAAGCCGAGATTTCACGTCAATCAGACGCGCGTAATTCGCTTCGCTGTTGTCCTGACCAAGCGCCAATTCCGCATCCTTAAGTTCCCTAGTTAGGGAATGCCGTTGCCGATGCAAGGCAAGAAGCTGCTTCCAGGTCTGCAAAACATCGCTCGGCGCCGCCGCCGGACGAGCGCCCCAGACCGAGGGCGTGGTGATCGAGCGCTCGATGCGGCCGAGACTGTCGGCAAAGCCGGCGTGCTCAAGTTCGGCCTTGATCTCCGCACGCTCGGCATCGGTTTCCCTATGTGTTTGGTCGCCGGCATCATGTCCGAAACGATGCGCGAGGATGTCGATCAAAGCGCTCTTGAGCCTCTTGGTATCGGCGTGGTGAAACTCCGTTTCCGCCAATTCCTCCATCCGATCGTGCAACAGCCAGGGATGATTGAGAGCGGCGAGGAGAATCAGCGCCTCGCGGCGCGGGATCGCGGCCCGATGGCCGCGATGCAGCGGACTCGCCGCCAAATCCGGGCTCTGCGCCACGTACCCTTGATCCCCGAAGGCTCGCCCGCCGAAGGTTTGGCGTTGCCCAAATTGGCGCCCCGCCCCGCCGGCTCCGCGCGATTTATCGTTCCATGTGCCGTTCCGAGGTCCGCCATCGTTCCAGCGGCCACGCTGGGGTGCGACATCGGCCGGCGCGAACAGCCGCCGGAGCCGGACGGCGAAATCCTCGCGGTAATAACGGCGCACGGTTTCGTCGGCGATGGTTCCCATCACTTCGGAGAGCCGCGCCTCCAGCGCCGCGCGCCGCTCGGGCGTCTGGAACGATCCGGATTCGCTCTCGCGCGCCCACAGCATGTCGGCGAGGGGCCGCGCGGCGCCGAGCACATCATCCACTGCCTCGCGGCCGCCGGAGCGCACCAGATCATCGGGGTCCTGGCCGTCTGGCAGCGACGCGAATTTGAGGCTCTTGCCCGGCTTGATCAGCGGCAAGGCCAGATCAAGCGCGCGGTAGGCGGCCCGGCGACCGGCGGCATCGCCATCGAAACACAGGATTGGTTCGTCCGCCATGCGCCACATCAAAGCGAGCTGATCGGCCGTGAGCGCGGTGCCGAGCGGCGCCACGGTCGCCTCGTAACCGGCGGTGACCATGGCAATGACGTCGACATAGCCTTCGACGGCGACCAGGCGGCCGGCGGGATTGTCCGCGCCTAATTTGCCCGCATTGTGCGTGGCCGCGCGCGCGGCGGCGATGTTGTAGAGCGTCCCGCCTTTGTGAAAGAGCGGCGTCTCCGGCGAGTTCAAGTATTTGGCCGGCACGTCCTTTTCGAGCGCGCGCCCGCCGAACGCGATGACCCGCCCGCGCCAATCGCTGATCGGAAACATCACGCGGTCGCGGAAGCGGTCGTATGGAACGGCGATGTCCTCGCCGGCGACCAGAAGGCCCGCCTCGACCATGTCGTCGACCGGAATCTTTGCCGCGCCCAGATGCTCCTTCAGCGCGTATTGCTCGGCGCTCGCATAGCCGAGCCGGAATTTGAGCTGCGTCGCGGGCGTGATGCCGCGATCGGCCAGGTAGCCGCGGCCGCGGGCGCCGGCGCGCGACGCCAGATTGGCTTCGAAGAATTTGGCCGCAAGCTCGACAACGTCGTGCAGCGTCTTGCGGTGCTCTTCGTGCTCCTGCGCCTCGCGCGTCATCACTGGCAGCGGCACGCCGGCTTGCGCGGCAAGCCGTTCCACCGCTTCCGGAAAGCTCACGCCCTCCGTTTGCATCACGAAATCGAAGATGTTACCGTTTTTGCCGGAGGAGAAATCAAACCACATCGCCTTCTGGTCGTTGACAAAGAACGACGGCGTCTTCTCCTTGTTGAAGGGCGACAGCCCTTTCCATTCGCGCCCCGCCTTGCGCAGCTTCACGCGGCGGCCGACGACTTCCGAAGCCGGAAGCCGCGCGCGCAGCTCGTCGAGGAATTGCGGCGGGAATCGCATGGTGATCGTGACTCTAACGCGAAAACGCGCTCGTTACCGGGCGTCCCCGGCGCATGGCAGGGCGGCCGCGGCTTGTCCCGGTTATCCACAGGCCCGACACGACCCGAGCAACCCGGTCGTCATTGCGAGGAGCGAAGCGACGACGCAATCCGGCTTCGATGCGCGCGAACCGGATTGCTTCGCTCCGCTCGCAATGACGAAGTTCCCGGGCGGTCGGCGCTACCCCGCCAACAGCTTCTTCACCAGGGCGCTGGCCTTGGTGAAATCCATGCGGCCGGCGAAACGCTCTTTGAGCGCCGTCATGGTGCGGCCCATGTCCTTGAGGGTCGCGGCCTCAAGCTCCCTGATCAGCGCGGAAATCGCTTCGCCGGCCTCGATGTCGGACAGCTGCTGCGGCAAATAGGCCGAAATGATCGCGATCTCCTCGCGCTCCTGGGTGGCGAGTTCCGTGCGCCCGGCCTTCTCGTAGATCTCGAGCGATTCCTGGCGCTGCTTGATCATCTTGCCCAGCACGTCGAGGATTTCGGCGTCGTTGAGCGACACGCGCTCGGCTGCGCTGGTCTCGCGCTTGAGGATCTCGGCCTTGATCAGCCGCAGTGTCGACACCCGGCGGGCGTCGCCGCCCTTCATGGCTTCTCCAAGCGCAGTGTTGATCTGTTCGCGCAGCACAGCTATGGCCTCTTTCGAAAAATGCGCCCGGGACGGGGGGCACGCTCAAACGATGCACTATATGTAGATCGTTCACGTAGGCGATGATGTAGGCCCTTGCCGATGTCGACACAACCGCAGAGCCACACCCTTTGGGACGATCCGAAGCCAACGGCGCTCTTGGTGCTCGCCGACGGCACGGTCCTCGAAGGCTTTGGCCTCGGCGCCACCGGACACGCGGTCGGCGAAGTCTGCTTCAACACGGCGATGACCGGCTATGAGGAAGTCCTCACCGACCCGTCCTACGCGGGGCAGATCATCACCTTCACGTTTCCGCACATCGGCAATGTCGGCACCAACGAGGACGACATCGAGACGGTGAATCTTGCGGCAACGCCGGGCGCGCGCGGCGTCATTCTGCATTCGGCGATCACCGCGCCGTCGAACTACCGCGCCACGCGCCACCTCGATCAATGGCTGAAGGCCCGTGGCGTGGTCGGACTCGCCGGCATCGATACGCGCGCGCTCACCGCCTTCATCCGCGAAAAGGGCATGCCGAATGCGGTGATCGCGCACGAGCCGTCAGGCCACTTCGACCTCGACGCGCTCAAGCGCGAAGCCCGCGACTGGCCGGGCCTGGTCGGGATGGATCTCGTGCCGATGGTGACCAGCGGCCAGCGCTTCAGCTGGCAGGAGACACCCTGGGAATGGGGCGAAGGCTATGGGGAGATGCGCGAAGCCGAATTCCACGTGGTCGCCATCGATTACGGCATCAAGCGCAACATCCTGCGCCAGCTCGCCGGCAACGGCTGCCGCGTGACAGTTGTGCCGGCACAAACGCCGGCCGCTGATATTCTGGCGCTCGAACCGGACGGCATTTTCCTCTCCAACGGCCCGGGCGATCCGGCGGCCACCGGTGAATATGCCGTGCCGGTGATCCGCGACCTGATCGACAGGAAGCCGGTGTTCGGCATCTGCCTCGGCCACCAGATGCTCGGCCTCGCGGTCGGCGCGAAAACCAAGAAGATGCATCAGGGCCATCACGGCGC
>DATJLY010000378.1:0-7995 GCA_035509095.1 Allostellaceae bacterium
GCCGCTCGCCGATCCCGGCGTCGACATCGCGACCTTGGCGGCGACGATCGGCGATCCCGCCGACCTCGCCGCCGCCAGCGTGGTGAAGGTCGCGGCGGCGTTCGCGCCCGGTGCACGAATCGCGCGGGCGCTCTATTTCTCGCGTCTGCCGGTACCGTGGGGGGAGGGTCCGCACTATCACCATATCGGCCTCTATGCCTATCGTCGCGAAGCGCTCGAGCGTTTCGTCGCCCTGCCGCCCGCGGGGCTCGAACGGCGCGAAAGCCTCGAGCAGCTTCGCGCGCTCGAAGCGGGCATGCGGATCGACGTGGCGCTCGTTGACACCATTCCGCTCGGTGTCGATACTCCGGCCGATCTCGCCCGCGTCCGCGCGCTCGTCGCGTCCTCATCGCCATGACCTCGGATCCCTCGCGCATCATCGCCTTTCAGGGCGCGCCCGGCGCCTATTCCGATCTCGCGTGCCGCGAAGTGTTCCCGGCGATGGAGACGCTTGCGTGTGACGCGTTCGAGGAGGCGATCGCCGCGGTCAGGGAAGGCCGCGCGCTCTATGCCATGCTGCCGATCGAGAACTCGGTCGCGGGGCGCGTCGCCGATATCCACCACCTGATGCCGGGATCGGGTCTCTTCATCATCGCCGAGCATTTTCAGCGCGTGGAGCATCACTTGCTGGCGCTGCCGGGCGCCACGCTCGCGGGGCTCAAAAGCGTGCGCAGCCATGTCCACGCGCTGTCGCAATGCCGCGCCTTCATCCGCGCGCATGGGCTGCGCGTGCAGGTCGCGGCCGACACCGCGGGCTCCGCCGCCGAAGTGGCACAGCGCGGCGATCCGACGGTGGCCGCGATCGCATCGGCGCTCGCGGGGCCGATCTATGGCCTCGTCTCGCTCAAGGAGAACATCGAGGACGAGGAGCATAACACCACGCGCTTCCTGGTGATGGCGCGCGCGCCGCAGCCGCTGCCGCCCGGCTGCGAGCGCGCGGTCACGACCTTCGTCTTCAACGTCCGCAACGTGCCGGCGGCGCTTTACAAGGCGCTGGGCGGCTTCGCCACCAACGGCGTCAACATGACGAAGCTCGAGAGCTACATGGTTGGCGGCCGCTTTACGGCGACCCAGTTCTATGCCGATGTCGAGGGCCATCCCGACGACCGGCCGCTCAAGCTCGCGCTCGAGGAGCTGCGGTTCTTCTCGCGCGAGGTCACGATCCTCGGGACCTATCCCGCCCACCCCTTCCGCGCCGACGCCGGCCAAGCCGGCACGGACTGATTTTTCTCGCTCCGATCGCAGAGAGTCCTTGACACCGAGTGAAGTTAGATATATCTAATCTGCGTCTGTAACGAATCGGAGTTTACATGTTCCACAGATTTACCCGTCATGCCGAAGCGCGCGCGATGCGCGCCGACTGGATGGGCCAGCGCCGGCAGATGCATTTCCGCGGCGGCCGCGGCCGGGTGTTCGACCAGGGCGACCTGCGCTTCGTGCTGCTGCGCCTCATCGCCGAAAAGCCGTCCCACGGCTACGAGCTGATCAAGGCGATCGAAGACCGCGTCGGCGGCGCCTATAGCCCCAGCCCCGGTGTGATCTACCCAACCCTGACCTTGCTCGAGGAGATGGGATACGCGACCGTCACCCCCGGCGAAGGCGGCAAGAAGCTCTACTCGGTGACGCCGGAAGGCGAAGCGGCGCTTGCCGCCAACCAGCCGGCGATCGACGCGATCTTCGGGCGCATCGACCAGGTGCGTGCCGCCCATGGCGGCGGCCCGTCGCCGCAGGTGCTGCGCGCGATGCAGAATCTGCGGCTCGCGCTGCGGCTGCGTCTCGCGCGCGGGCCGATGAGCGAGCGCGAGATCGACGCCGTGGTGGCGGCACTCGATCAAGCGGCCGTCGCGGTGGAGAAGGCGTGATGGAGGCGGCGGTCCGCGCGGAAGCGCGCGTCGTGACGACCCGCGCCGAGCGCTATCTCATCCAGCTGTGCAAGCATTTCGAGCACCGGCTTCCGGTTGTCCGCGCCGGCGCCGAGGGCAGCATCACCTTCCCGTCCGGGACCTGCCACATGACGGCCGACGGCGACCTGCTGGTGCTGGGCGCCCATGCCAAGGACGACACGCTGCTCGATCAGCTCGAGCAGGTCGTGTCGCGGCATCTCGAACGGTTCGCCTTTCGCGACAAGCCGGAAATCGCCTGGCGGCGCCTTAGCGCCTGAGCCAGTCCTCGACCAGCCGGCGCGCGATCGAGTCGCGCCGCGGCAGGCGCAGCCGGTCGTCGTCGGCATGGTCGAGGAGCCAGCGCCGCTCGAACCATTCCGCGGCCTCGAGCTCGCCGGGATCGATGGTGATCTCGGTCGAGCGCGCTTCGGCATGAAAGCCCAGCATCAAGGAGCCGGGAAACGGCCACGGCTGCGAGGAGTGATAGCGCACATCGCCGACGGCGATCCCCGACTCTTCCAGCACTTCGCGCGCGACCGCCTCTTCAAGGCTTTCGCCGGGTTCGACGAAGCCCGCAAGCGTCGAATGCATGCCCTTGGCCCATTCGGGCTTGCGCCCCAGAAGACATCGCTCGCCGTCATGCACCAGCATGATCACCGCGGGATCGGTGCGCGGAAAATGGACCGTGCCGCACGCCGGATCGCTGCAGCGGCGGACATGGCCGCCTTCTTCGGCCCGCGTCGGCGTGCCGCACACGCCGCAATGGCGATGGCGCGAATGCCAATAGGCGATGCCCCGCGCATAAGCGAGCAGCGCGCCATCGGCGCGATTCATCAGCGGCCCGACGCGGCGCAGATCGGTGAACTCCACCGCCGACCCGGCGGTCGCGGCGGCAAGCGGCGCCGCGTCTTGCGACAGATCGACGAGGAACACCGCCCGCCCGTCATCGAGGCCCAATAGCACCGGCTCGGTACCATCCCAGGCCAGCTCCGCGCCGGTCAGAAAGGCGGCGCGCGGCGCGCCCTCGGCGTCTTTGCGCACGAGGTTCTGGCCCTTCCAGGTCGCGACGAAGCGGGTTTCCGGACGCGCCAGGATCTGTTCCACCCAGGCCTGGTCCTTGCGTTTCGGCCCCGCGCGGTCGAGCCCGCCGCCGGCATAGACGTTCGCGTCGATCATCCCACATTCATAGGCGTAGCCACCGTGCGACGCCAGCGCCGGCCGGAATCGCTTGACTGACTCATAACCAATCAATTATTGATTGGATCAATAACCAAACGGTTATCAATCTCATGGTGAGGAGAATGATCATGCCTCAATCGACCAAGCCCGCCGCCCTCAAGCCGCGGATGAAGAGTCCGGCGCTGATGATCCCGGACGCCATGCGGGCCCTCATCGCGCTGGGCCGGTCGGCTTCTCAGCATGGCGTGCCGGAACGCACGCTCGAGCTCATCCATCTGCGCGCGAGCCAGATCAATGGCTGCGGTCTCTGCGCCGACATGCATGCGCACGACCTCAAGAAGGGAGGCGAGACGGACGAGCGTCTCTTCACCGTCGCGACCTGGCGCGATGCGCCCTATTTCACCGAGGCCGAGCGCGCGGCGCTGGCGCTGACCGAGGCCGCGACGCGTCTCAATGACCGCACCGAACCGGTACCGGACGACATCTGGGACGAAGCCGCGCGGCACTATGACGAGGCCGGGCTCGCCTCGCTCGTGATCGCGATCGCCGCCATCAATGCGTGGAACCGCATCAACGTCACAACGCGGCAGGTGGCAGGCTCGTCCCAGCGCGGCGGCGGCGAGGTGCCGCAGCCCCGCGTCGCGGCGCGCTAGCCGCGGCGCATCACCCGGCGGCGCGCAGAAGCGGCGCGTCGGCGTAGGTCTCGCTTGCGAGCGGCAAGGTCACGGTGACCTTGGTCCCTGCGCCCGGCGTGCTCGCGATCTCGAGCGTGCCGCCGTGCAGCTCGACCAGAGACTTGGCGAGCGGCAGGCCGAGGCCCGTGCCCTCGAAGCGCCGCGCGAGGCGGTTGTCGACCTGGCCGAACGGCGCCAGCGCGATGGCGAGATCGCTCTGCGTCATGCCGATGCCGCTATCGCTGACGGTGACGGCGATGGTGCCGTCGCCGGGCAGGCGCGTGTCGATCGCGACCATGCCGCCCGGCTCGGTGAACTTCATCGCGTTCGACAGCAGGTTGAGGAAGATCTGGCGCAGCTTCGCGGCCTCGCCCAGCACGACCACCGGCCGCGCCGGCTTTGCCGCGTCGAGGCTGAGGCCGGCGCGGGCGCATTGCTCGCCGATCATGGTCACGCAACTGTCGAGCACCTCGGCGAGATCGACCTGATCGGTATCGATCTCGAGCTTGCCGGCCTCGCTCTTGGCAAGATCGAGCACGCTGTTGATGACGGTCAGGAGATGCCGGCCGCTCTGGACGATGTCCTCGACGTATTGGGCATAGTGGCCGTTGCCGATCGGGCCGAACATCGCGCCCGACATGATCTCGGAAAAGCCGATGATGGCGTTCAGCGGCGTGCGCAGCTCGTGGCTCATATTGGCGAGGAAGCTGCTCTTGGCGTGACTCGCCGCCTGTGCCCGCTCGGCCGCCTCGCGGTAGCCGCGCTCCCGCTCCTTGATGTCGGAGATGTCGCTCACGACGAGAAGGAAGCCGCCATCGGCGGTCTCGCTGCGGCCGAGGCGCAGCCAGCGCCCGTCCTCGAGCTGCATCTCCGGCGCTTCGAGCGCCGTCTTGATCCCGTCGGGAAGCGGCGCGCCGGTGACCAGCTCTTGCGCGGCATCGGGAAAGAATGACCGCATTTGCCGGTTGGCGAAGACGATGCGTTCCGCGCCATCGGCCAGCACGATGCCCTCGCGCGCGCCCGCAAGGGCGCCGATCAGGGTGTTTGCACGGCTTGCTGGCATCCTCTTCCCTCAACGGGCGGTATTCATTGCGTAATCTTGGTTAAGAACTGATAAACGCCGGTGCTGTGGGGGACGCCTTGCGCGCGGCGGGCGCGGACCTGATATAGTGGCCCTTGGGAGGCTGGCGGCGGACAGGTCCCTCGCCAACCCGGTCAGGTCCGGAAGGAAGCAGCCGTAACGAGTTTCGGTCTGGGTCGCGGTCCAGTCTCCCGCCTCAACAGTTTCCCGAACCCGCAGAGCGCGAGAGGAGGCGCGATGAGCGAGCCGGGCGCCGCCTATCGCGTGCTCGCGCGCAAATACCGCCCGAGCCGCTTTGCCGAGCTGATCGGCCAGGAGGCGATGGTGCGCACGCTCACCAACGCCATCGCGACCGGCCGCATCGCGCACGCCTTCATCCTCACGGGCGTGCGCGGCGTCGGCAAGACCACGACCGCCCGCATCATCGCGCGCTGCCTCAATTGCGTCGGCCCTGACGGCAAAGGCGGCCCGACCGCCGATCCATGCGGCCTATGCGACGCCTGCCGCTCGATCGCCGAGGATCGGCATGTCGACGTGATGGAGATGGATGCCGCCTCGCGCACCGGCGTCGACGACATCCGCGAGCTGACCGATGGCGTGCGCTACCGGCCGGTCTCCGCGCGCTACAAGATCTATATCATCGACGAAGTGCACATGCTCTCGAAGAACGCCTTCAACGCGCTGTTGAAGACGCTCGAGGAGCCGCCGCCCGATGTGAAGTTCATCTTCGCGACCACCGAGATCAACAAGGTCCCGGTCACGGTGCTGTCGCGCTGTCAGCGCTTTTCGCTGCGCCGCGTGCCGGCCGAGCTTTTGACCCGGCATTATGCCGAGATCGCCGCCACCGAGGGCGTTGCGATCGACCCGGCGGCGATCGCGCTCATCGCGCGCGCGGCCGATGGCTCGGTGCGCGACGGGCTGTCGCTGCTCGACCAGGCGATCGCCTTGGGCGGCGGCGCGCCGATCGGCGAGGCGCAGGTGCGGGACATGCTGGGCATCGCCGACCGCGGCCTCGTGTTCGATCTTTTGGAGACCGCTTTGAAGGGCGATGCGGCCGATGCGCTAAAGCGCATCGCGTCACTTTATGACGGCGGCGCCGACCCGGTCTCGGTGCTGCAGGATCTGTTGGAGCTCGTGCATTTCCTCACCCGGCTGAAGCTGGTGCCAGGGTCGGGCGCCGATGATCAGGCACTCGCCGGCGAGCGGGCAAGAGGCGCCGAGCTCGCGCAAAAGCTTAGCATTCCCGCGCTCGCGCGGGCCTGGCAGATGCTGCTCAAGGGGCTCGCCGAGGCGCAAGCCGCGCCGTCGCCGATCGAGGCGGCGGAAATGGTGCTTGTACGCCTCGCGCATGTCGCGGACCTCCCGTCGCCGGCCGAATTGGTGCGGAGCCTCGAAGGCCGCGCGCCCGCCGCGCCGGCGCCCGCTTCTCCATCGCCGGCGCCGCGCGCCGCGATGGCGGCGGCGCCTGCGCCCCGTGCGATGGCGGCCGAGCCCGCGCGCGCGCTCGAGCCGTTGCCCGCCGCGGCGCCGGCGCCGCGCCAGCCGCAAAGCTTCCTCGAGGTGGTGGAGCTGTTCGACGCGCAACGCGAGGCGGTGCTCAGGACCCATCTCTGGGCCAATGTGCATCTCGTGCATTTCGAGCCGGGACGCATCGAGCTCCGGCTCGAGGCCGCGGCGCCGCGCGAGCTCAGCAACCGGCTGGGACAGTTGCTGACGCAATGGACCGGTCAGCGCTGGATCGTCAGCGTCTCGGACGCGCCCGGCGCGCCCACTTTGCGCGAGGACCACGAAGCGCGCGAGCGCGAGATGAAAAGCGCGGCGGCCCTGGACCCGCTGGTGCGGGCGGTGCTCGATGCCTTTCCCGGCGCGCGCATCGAGGCGGTGCGCGAGCTCAAGGAGGCCGAGGCCGAGGCCGAGCCCGAATCAGCCTATTCCGAAGGCGTCGACGAGGTCGGCGAAGGAGATGATCTGTTATGAAGAATCTTGGCCAGATGATGAAGCAGGCGCAGCAGATGCAAGAGCGCATGGCCGAGCTTCAGGCAAAGCTCGACGCGGTCGAGCTGACCGGCATGTCGGGCGGCGGCCTCGTTCAGGTGACGCTGACCGGCAAGGGACAGATGCGCAAGCTCAAGATCGACCGCTCGCTCGTGGTGCCCGAGGAGACCGAGGTTCTCGAGGATCTGATCCTCGCCGCCTTCAACGACGCGCGCCAGCGGGTCGAAAGCCATGTCGGCGAAGAGATGTCGAAGCTCACGGGCGGTCTCAACCTGCCGCCCGGCTTCAAGCTGCCGTTCTGATCGCCAGGAGGCGGCACGGGACCTCGCGATGACCGACATCGACCGGCTCGTCGGGCTGTTGGCGAAGCTGCCGGGATTGGGGCCGCGCTCGGCGCGGCGCGCGGCGCTCTATCTTCTGAAGCGGCGCGAGGCGCTCATGGAGCCGTTGTCGATCGCGCTGACCGAGACCGCGCGGAAGATCCGCACCTGTTCGGTCTGCGGCAATCTCGACACGACGGATCCGTGCGCGCTGTGCCGCGACCCCAAGCGCCAAGGCGACGTGCTCTGCGTCGTCGAGGAAGTCGCGGATTTGTGGGCGATCGAGCGTTCCGGCGCCTTCCGCGGCCGCTATCACGTGCTGGGCGGCACGCTCTCGGCGCTTGATGGCGTCGGTCCCGGCGAGCTTCGCATCGATCAGCTTGTCGAGCGGGCAAAGGACGGCACGGTGCGCGAAGTGATCCTCGCCTTGAACGCCACGGTCGAGGGGCAGACGACCGCGCACTACATCGCGAGCCGGCTCCAAGGCGTGCGGGTGTCGCGCCTTGCCCACGGCGTGCCGATGGGCGGCGAGCTCGATTATCTCGACGAAGGCACGCTCTCGGCGGCGCTCGTCTCGCGCCAATCCGTCAAGGATACGCCAGGATAGCCGATGGTTGACACTGTCATGTAGTTCATTGACACTGTCAACTATGACCGGAACCGATGCTGCCGTCGCTGCCGTGCGGCGTTTCAACCGCTTCTACACGCGTCGGATCGGCGTGCTCCAGGAAGGCCTCCTCGCGAGCCCGTTCTCGCTGGCCGAGGCGCGCGTTCTTTACGAGCTGGCCCAGGGGAGCGGGCTGACGGCGAGCGCGCTTGCCGTC
>DATJLY010000379.1:0-11541 GCA_035509095.1 Allostellaceae bacterium
CTCTGCAACCAATGCCGAAATCTCCGCCTATTCGTCGCAGGCCATACGCGGCGGCTTCCTGTGGGAGACGGTGGAGCGCGTGCGCAAGCTCTGGCCGCGCACTCTCATCGTCAAGGGCATCATCCATCCCGACGATGCGATGCGCGCGGTGGCGATGGGCGCCGACGGCATCATCGTGTCGAACCATGGCGGCCGCACGCTCGACGCGGCGCCGTCGTCGGTCGACCTGCTGCCGGTCATGGTCGAGCGGGTGGGCGACAAGCTCACCGTGCTGATGGATAGCGGCATCCGCACCGGCCTCGACGTGGTGCGCGCCTTGTCGCTTGGCGCCAAGTGCGTCTTCACCGGGCGGCCGTTCTTGTTCGGCGTCGCGGCTCTCGGAGCGGCCGGCGGGACGCACGTGCTCGAATTCTTCTCCGAGGAGATCCGGATGGCGATGGGTCAGGTCGGCGCGCGCAACCTTGCCCAGCTTCGCCAGACGACGGTGCTGCATCCAGGCGCGCTCAAGATGCCGTTCACCGGGGCGAACGCGTGACGCAGGCGGTACCGTCACCCGAGACAGGCGTGACGGGCACGGCCGCGGGCGAGGTGAGCGCGCTCGAGCGGGCGACGATGGCGCGGGTCGCGCGGCGCCTCTTGCCGATGCTGATGCTGTGCTATTTCGTGGCCTATCTCGACCGGGTGAATGTGGGCTTTGCCGGGCTCACCATGAACAAGGCGTTGGGATTTTCCGCCGCGGTGTTCGGCTTTGGCGGCGGCATCTTCTTCTTCGGCTATTTCATCTTCGAGGTGCCGAGCAACGTGATCCTGGCCCGGGTCGGGGCGCGGGTCTGGATTTCGCGCATCCTCGTGACCTGGGGCCTGATCTCGGGCTTCACGGCGCTGACCGCCGGGGCCTATTCCTTTTACGGCATCCGCTTCGCGCTCGGGCTGGCCGAGGCGGGGTTCTTCCCGGGCATCATCCTTTATCTCACCTGGTGGTTCCCCTCATACTACCGCTCGCGCATCGTCGCGCTGTTCATGGCGGCGATTCCGATCTCCAACATGATCGGCTCTCTCGTATCGGGCGTCTTGCTCGAGCTCGACGGCATGGCGGGACTGGCCGGATGGCAGTGGCTCTTCATCCTCGAAGCGGCGCCGGCGATCGTCTTGGGGATCGTGTTCTATTTCACGATGACCGACCGGCCGGCAGATGCCAAGTGGCTGCCGCCGGATCAGCGCCAGTGGCTCATCGACCGGCTCGAGACCGAGCGCGATCAGCGCGAAGCGGTCCGCCGCTACAGCCTGGGCGAGGCGCTGAGGAATCCGCGCGTCCTGTTGCTGTCGCTCGTTTATTTCGGCGCGACCTATTCGGCTTATGGCTTGGTGCTGTTCCAGCCGCAGATCGTGCATCGCCTTGCCCACGGCTTCGGCATGACCGGCCTCATCAACGCCATCCCTTACGTCTTCGCGGTGTGCGCGATGATCTTTTGGGGCCGGCACTCCGACCGCACCGGCGAGAGGCCGGGCCACGCCGCCGCGGGATATCTCCTCAATTCCTGCGGGCTGATCGCGTGCGCCTTCATGACCGACCCGTTCCTGACGATGGTCATGCTGGTGGTGGCGGCGATGGGCGGGTCTTCGGCTTCGCCCTGTTTCTGGTCGCTGCCGACCGCGATGCTGTCGGGCGTCGCCGCCGCCGGCGGCATCGCGCTCATCAACGCGCTCGGCAATCTCGGCGGCTTCTTCGGCCCTTATGTGTTCGGCCTGATCAAGGACGCGACCGGCAGCTTCACCTTCGGCCTCGTCGCCATCGCCGCGGGACCGATCGTCTCGGCCATCGTGATCCTGTCGCTCGGGCACGACCGGCGGCTCGAGATCATTCCGGCCCGCCTCACACGTTGACGGGTGCGAGCGCCGGCCGGCCGCGGATCATATCGGCCGCCTTTTCGGCGATCATG
Organism: Allostellaceae bacterium; assembly: GCA_035509095.1. Classification (GTDB taxonomy): domain Bacteria; phylum Pseudomonadota; class Alphaproteobacteria; order ATCC43930; family CGMCC-115725; genus DATJLY01. The sequence goes on from DATJLY010000379.1 coordinate 1,941, forward strand.
ATGACCGGCGCGTTGATGTTGCCGCCGACAAGATCGGGCATCACCGAGGCATCGACGACCCGCAACCCGTCGATGCCTTTGACCCGCAATTCCGGATCGACGACCGCCGCCTCGTCGCGGTCGCCGCCCATCTTGCACGTGCCCAGCGGATGGAACACGGTGGCCGCGGTCTTGCGCACATGGGCGTCGAGCGCCGCGTCCGATTGGACATCCGGGCCCGGCGCGATCTCGCCGGCGATGAAGCGCCGCAAGCAGGCCTGATTGAAGATCTCCCGCGCGAGCCGGATGCCGGCGCGCAAGGTCTTGCGGTCCTTTTCGGCGGCATAGAAATTGAGCGCGATGCGCGCAGGCGCGCGCGGATCGGCCGAGCCGAGACCAAGCCGGCCGCGGCTTTCGGGGCGCAGCACCACGGGCCGCACGCCGAACCCGTCGGCGAAGGGCCGCTTGAACGGCGCGAGATAGGGTCCGGCCGTGGCGGGCGCCAGGCGGAACAGCATCTGCAAGTCCGGGATGGCCTCGCCGGGCGCGCTCTTCAGATAGGCCATCACCGTGTTGGGCACGCCCGCGAAAAGGCCGGTGCCAAAGAAATGCGCTTGCGCCAAGGCGGCCGCGGTCCGGTCAAAGCGCAGCGCGCGATGAAGCGGCCCCGGCTCGGCACGAAGGAAATCGACATCGGCGGTGATGTGGTCCTGGAGATTGTTGCCGACGCCGGCAAGCGGCACCTCGACCGCGATGCCATGCCGGCGCAATTCCTCGGGATCGCCGATGCCGGACAGCATCAGGAGCTGCGGTGAATTGATGGCGCCGCCGCTGAGGATCACCTCGCGCGCCGCGCGCGCCGTCGCCGGCGCGTCGCCTTTCCGGTATTGGACGCCGACGGCCCGGCCATTCTCGATCAGCACCTTGGTGGCAAGCGCGCCGACCTCGATCGTGAGATTTTCGCGCGTCAAGGCGGGCCGCAGGTAAGCGACCGCGGCGCTGCATCGTTTGCCGTTCCGGATCGTCGATTGCGAGCGGCAGAATCCTTCCTGTTGCGCGCCGTTATAGTCCGGCGTCGAGGGCAGGCCCGCCGCCGCGCCGGCTTCGAGAAAAGCGTCCGCGAGCGGATCCTCGAAGTGCGGGGTGCAGGTGCTGAGCGGTCCGTCCCCGCCGCGATAGCTGTCGGCGCCGCCCTGCCAGGTCTCCTGGCGCCGGAAATAGGGCAGCACATGCGCGTAGGACCATTGCGGCAGGCCGAACCCGGCCCACCGCTCGTAATCGCCGCGATGGCCGCGCACATAGGCCATCGCGTTGATCGAGGACGAGCCGCCGATCACCTTGCCGCGATAGATCGGCAGGCGCTGTCCTGCGAGCGTTTGTTCGGGCTCGGTCGAATAGTCCCAGTCGTGCCGGCGCTGCAGCGCGTTGCGGCCCCACAGGATGGGAATGCCGATCAGCGGATCATTGTCCCATCCGCCCGCTTCGAGCACCAGGACCCGCACGTCCCGATCCTCGCTCAGCCGGTTCGCGAGCGTGCAGCCGGCCGATCCGGCGCCGACGATAACGTAATCGTAGCTCTTGTCGTCCGACATCACGACGTCCCCTTCGGGCCGATAGTAAGGCCTTTCTCACCCGGCGAGGAAGGGGAGGGGAACGCCGACGCTTTGGATGATCAGCACGATGTTGAGGACCAGCACGATCAGGGCGGCGATCCACGCCAAGGTCGCGACGAACGCGCGGGTGGCATCGGCGCCCATCACGTCGCGCCGGCCGGTCAACAGCACGAGCGTGACCATCGGCACGGGCAAGGCGAGGCTCAGCACGACCTGGCTCAGGATCAACGCCTCGGTCGGGTCGACGCCCAGCCATACCACCGCGAAGGCGGGCGCCATGGTGACAAGGCGCCGGATCGCGACCGGGATGCCGAACCCGACAAAACCCTGCATCACGACCTGGCCCGCGAGCGTGCCGACCGCCGAGCTCGACAGGCCCGACGCGACGAGCGCGATCAGGAACACTTCGGCCGCGCCCTTGCCCAACAGCGGGATCAAGGTCCGGTACGCATTCTCGATCGTCGCGATGTCGGGGCTCGTCGCGTGGAACGCGACCGCGGCCATGCACACCATCGCCATGTTGATAAGACCGGCAAAGCCCAGCGCGATCCAGACTTCGCGGTTGGTGAACAGGAGCGCCCGGTGCCGCTCGGTCTCGTTGCGCGGCACGACCCGGTCTTGCGTCAGGCTCGAATGAAGATAGATCGCGTGCGGCATCACGGTGGCGCCGATGATCCCGACCGCGATCGTCAGCGCGGCCGGACCGTCGAGGCGCGGCACGACGGCATGAAAGGCCACGGCACCCCAGTCCGGCGGCGCGATCCAAAGCTCGATCAGATAGCAAAGGCCGATCACCCCGACGAAGGCGCCGATCAGCAGCTCGAGCGGGCGGAAGCCGACGCGTTGCAGCATCAGGATCGCATAGGTGACGATGCCCGTCGCCACCATGCTCACCATCAGCGGCAGCCCCATCAAGAGCGACAGCCCGAGCGAGGCGCCGAGGAACTCGGCAAGGTCGGTCGCCATCGCCGCAAGCTCGGCGACGATCCACATCCCCCAGACGGCCGCGGGCGAGAAATGAGTGCGGCACAGCTCCGCGAGATTGCGTCCCGTGACCATTCCAAGCTTTGCGGAAAGCGCCTGGAACAGCATCGCGATCACGTTCGCGAGCACCACGACCCACAACAGGTCGTAATTGAAGCGCGCGCCCGCCGCGATGTTGGTCGCGAAGTTCCCGGGGTCCATATAGGCGATGGAGGCGATCACCGCCGGCCCGGCAAAGGGCAGGAACGCGCGCAACCCGCGTCGGCCGCCCGCAAGCGCGTCCTGACCCGCCACGACGGTGCGCTCGGTCAGGCTCGGGTGCTTGGTGGCCCCGTCCTCCATCCGGGCCGGTGACGCCTCAGCCGGCAGTGCGTTGTTTGAGTTGGGTGATGAGCCCGGCGACGCTGCCGCCGTTCCGCTCGATGATCGAGGAGAATTCGTCGCGGTAGGTGATCGCCTGGCTCACGCCTTCGAGGCTCGCGTCGCGGATCTTGTATTGCCCGCCGATTTTGACGATGTCCCACGAGACCTTCACCGGCGGCTGGCCGCTCGTGGGGCGCATGATGTCGGTCGTGACGAGGGTCGTGCCGTTGCCTTCGTCCTGCGTCGAGGCGACCTTGAATGTCTCGCCGTTGTAGCTCGTGAAGCGGGACCAATAGACATTGACCATATAGTCCTCGAACGCCTGGGTGAACTGCGTCTTCTCCTGGTCGGTCGCGGTGCGCCAATATCGACCCAGCACGAACTGCGCGATCTTCGGCACGTCGAACGCCGACTCCGCAAGCGTCTTGAACTGCGCCCTGCGCTGATCCGCGCTCAATTGTTTGTTGGTGATAAGTCCGAGAATCTGGTTGCCGAGATCGGACATGAAGGCGCCCGGATCGGCGGGCGCGGCCAAGGCGGCGCGAGGCACTGGAACGACGCCGACCACGAGCAGCAACAGGGCCAGTCCGGCAAGAAGTCGTGTGCGGCTCATCCTATCCTCTATCCGAAGACACACCATGATGGACGGCGCCTTCCATATCAGACGGGCGGCCGCCTTTCCACCGCCGACTCTGGCGTGTCCCCGCGCGTCCGCGCTAGCATGGCGGAATTCCAAACAAGAGGAGGGACCATGCGTACGCGACCGACCCTGACCACCGAGGATGCCCATAAGATGATGGACGCCTGCAAGGCCGAGGCGCACAAGAACAACTGGAAAGTTTCGATCTCGATCATCGATGATTCGGGCACATTGCTGCTGTTCGAGCGGCTCGAAGGGGCCGGCCCCACCACGGCGGACGTGTCGCTGGGCAAGGCGCAAGCTTCGGCGGCGCTGCGCCGCCCCTCGAAATTCATGGAGGATCGCCTGAAAGAGCGTCCGGCGTTCCTGAAGTTCCCGGCCGGGATTCCGATTCAGGGCGGCGTGCCGGTGATGTATCAGGGCGAATGCGTCGGCGCGATCGGCGTCAGCGGCGTACAGTCCCACGAGGACGAACAGGTCGCGAGCGCCGGGGCCGCGACCATAAAGTAAAGTCCGATCCGGGGCCCGCGCCTCCTCTCGCGCGGGAAGACGTGGGCCTCAGCCCCATGGGCCGCGCCGGCGGGGCGCGAACCTGAACGCGGCGGTCCGGCCCGGCTGCATCAGCCGCACGCCGGGGCGCCGGAACACGACCACCAGCGCCATCCCGGCGAGGAACCCGCCGACATGCGCCCAGACGGCGACGCCTGGTTCTCCTTCCGTCGACAGGGCGCCGACAAGCTGTAACGCGAACCAGATCCCCAACAGGAACACCGCCGGCACCGCGATCAGCCGCACGATGATGATGAACCAGAAGAACACGACGACGTTGCCGCGCGGGTTCAGCACCAGATAGGCGCCGAGCACGCCGGCGATGGCGCCGCTGGCGCCGATCATCGGCACGTGCGAGGTTGGATCGACCATCGCCTGGGTCAGCGCGGCGACGGTGCCGCAGACGAGATAGAAGACGAGATAACGCAGCGGCCCCAGCGCCATCTCGACCGCGCGGCCGAAGATCCAGAGATAGAGCATGTTGCCGGCGAGATGCAGCAACCCCCCATGCATGAACATGCTGGTATAGATGGTCGTCCAGGGCGGCGGCGCGTTCAGATACCGCGGCAGCGACGCGTGCCCGAACAGCACCGCCGGCACCATGCCGTAAGTGATTGTCGCGGCTTCGCCGGCGCGCGGCGGCAAGCCCGCCTGCCATAGATAGACGGCGCAGCACGCCGCGACCAATCCGAAGGTCGCGACCGGGGTCGTGACCCGCGGCGTATCGTCATAAAGTGGCAGCGCCAGCATCGAGGGCTCCGAACCCCTGTGTCGCGCCGGGAGCGCGGCATTCTCCCCCGTGCGGCAGGTCGCTACCATAGCAGGGGGCGCGCAACCGCGCCTTTTGCGGATGCGGGAGAGATGCGATGAAGCTCATGTCGTTCAAGCGGGGCGGACGGGCGTCTTATGGCGCGGTGATCGGCGACGGGGTCGTCGATCTTGCGCCGCGGCTCGGCGACGCGTTTCCCGATCTGCGCGCGCTCATCGCCGGAAACGGCCTCGCGCGCGCGGCGGCCGCGGCAAAGGGCGCCTCGCCCGACCACGCGCTTGCCGAAATCGAATTCCTTCCGCCCGTTCCGGTGCCGGAAAAGATCATTTGCGTCGGCGTCAACTATGCCGACCGCAACGAGGAATACACGAACCTCGACGTGCCGAAATATCCCAACATCTTTCTGCGCACGCCGCGGTCGTTGGTGGGGCACAAGGCGGCGATCGTGCGTCCGCCCGAATCCGTCCAGCTCGATTACGAAGGCGAATGCGCGATCATCGTCGGCAGCGGCGGTCGGCGCATTCCGCCCGATCGCGCGCTCGACCATATCTTCGGCCTTACCTGCATGAACGAAGGGACCATCCGCGACTGGACCCGGCACGGCACCTTCAACGTGACGCAGGGCAAGAATTTCGACCGTACCGGCGCGATCGGACCGTGGCTCGTCACCGCGGACGAGATCCCGGCCTATACCGATTTGCGGGTCATGACGCGCGTCAATGGCGAGGTGCGCCAGAACGACACGACCGCGCGCCTCATTTTCAGCTTCGCCAAGCTCATCGCCTATATCTCGACCTGGACCGAATTGACGCCCGGCGACGTGATCGCGACCGGAACGCCGGTCGGCGCCGGCATCCGGTTCAAGCCGCCGCGGTTCCTCGTCCCGGGCGATGTGGTCGAGGTCGAGGTCGCTGGGGTCGGCGCGCTCAGCAACGTGGTGGCGGACGAGAAAGTTTCTTGACAGCGGGTCGAAGCCCTGTCTTAATATCCCATGTATTGGACAACGTCTCTTATATGGGACATCTGATGCGGGGCTTCAATCCACACCTCACGCCGCACCCCGCCGACAAGGGAAGCGAGGCCGGCATCGAGCACCCGGACCGGGTCGAGAACATTGCTTGGCAGACGCGGGCCGCTCTGCCCACGCCGGCCGAGAACGCGCTGGCAGACGCGTTGCAGGCGATCTTCGCCGACGAAATCTATGACCTGCCGCGCATTGTCGAGCGGCTCCAAGGGCGGGTGACCCCGCCCGGCGGAGCCTCGCGCTGGAGTGAGGCGCTGTTGCGCGCCGAACTGGCGCGGCTCGGGTCCTGAGCCATGCCGACAGCCCGCCTCGAATTCCGCAACGTCACCAAGCGGTTTCAGCGGCCGCGCTCGGACGAGCTTGTGGTCGCCGTCGCCGAAGTGACCTTCTCGATCGCCGACGGCGAGGTCGTGTCGCTGATCGGGCCCAGCGGATGCGGCAAGAGCACCTTGCTCAATCTCGGCTCGGGCCTCGACCAGCCCAGCCTCGGCGAGGTCTATGTCGATGGCGAGCGGGTGACGAAGCCCAATCCCCACGTCGCCTTCATGCTGCAAAAGGACCTGCTTTTGCCGTGGCGCACGATCCAGGAGAATGTCGAGCTGGGGCTCGAGATCCTGGGCCTGCACGCGACCGTCCGCAAAGAGCGCGCCGAGCGGCTGTTGCGGGTGTGCCGGATTGCCGAGTTCGCCACCCATTACCCCTACCAGCTTTCGGGCGGCATGCGGCAGCGCGCGGCGTTGGCGCGCACCTTGGCGGTCGATCCGACCGTGCTCCTGCTCGACGAGCCGTTTTCGGCGCTCGATGCCCAGACCAAGATGGTGCTTCAGCAGGATCTGGCGCGCACGATCAGCGAAACCCGCAAGACCGCGCTCTTCATCACCCATGATTTGGTGGAGGCGGTGGCGCTGTCCGACCGGGTGCTGGTCATGAGCGCGCGCCCCGGCCGCATCATCGAGGAAATCGTCATCGACCTGCCGGACCGCCACGACGCGATGCGCCGGCGCGAGCATCCGGCGATGGGGCAATACGTGCCGCGCCTGATGTCGCTTCTGCATGTGCGCGAAGCGGCGGCGTGATTCTGATTTGGGGAAGGACCGGAGAATGCGGGGACTGAAAGCCGTTATTTGCGCCTGCACGATGCTCGCCGCGGGATCGGCGGCGGCGACCGAAAAGATCACCTACCTGCTTCCCGCGCCCGCGTTCCTGCCCGCGTTCGGGCCCTGGATGCTCGCAAAGCAGCGCGGATATTTCGCGGCCGAAGGGCTCGATGTCGATTTCCAGGCGGCGCAGGGCGGCGCCGACGCGGCAAAGCAGGTCGGCGCCGGCAATGCCGTGATCGGCGGCGCGATCGGCGACACGCCGATCATCGTGCGCGCCAACGGCGTTCCGGTGAAGGCGGTGGCGCTGTTGGGCGGCGGCGGGCTCATGCAGCTCGTGCTGCACGCCGATTCGCCCATCAAGGGACCGCAGGACCTGAAGGGCAAGGTCGTGACCGTCATGGCCTATCAGGATACGACCTATTACGCGCTGCTCGGCATGCTCGCAAAGGTCGGGCTCACCAAGAACGACATCGACGCCCAGGCGGTGGGCGCCACCAATATCTGGAAGCTGTTCGTCGCCGGCAAGGCCGACGCGATGGCGTCGGTGCCGGACTGGATCGTCGATGCGACCGAGGCCGGCGCCAAGGTCGACATCATCCCCGCCGACAAATATTTCCAGAGCATGGCGCAGGTCGTGGTCGCGTCCGATCAGACCATCAAGGAAAAGCCCGACCTCATCCGCAAGCTGGTGCAGGCCACCCTGCACGGGCTCAAGGACATCATGAGCGACCCCAAAGGCGCCGCCGTCGATTACGTCAAGGCGGTTCCCCAGCGCGCCGGACAAGAGCGCCAGATGGCCCGCGTGTTCGAGCTCTATAACCAATATGTCTATCCCGGCCAGGCGAAGCTCGGCGAGATGGACGGCGCGCGCCTTGCAAAGCTTCAGGATTTCTATCTGCAGCAGGGCATCATCGCGAAGGCGACGCCGGTCGAGGATCTCTACACCAACGAGTTCGTGCAGTGATGGCGGTCGAAGCTTCGCGCAACCGCGGCGCCGCCCGCCCTGCCATGGGCCGGTTCGCCCTGATGCTGATGCGGCGCGAGACCGCCGGCACGTTCGTGGTGTTCCTCGCGTTCGTGGCGCTTTGGCAATGGGGGCCGGGCGCGCTCGGCATACCCTCCTATATCGTGCCGACCGCGTCCGAATGCTGGGCCTCGTTCGTGCGCATGATCGGCCATGACGAGCTGATGCTGCATGTCGGCATCACGGCGCTCGAGGTGCTGGTGGGGTTCGTGCTGGGCTCGCTGTTGGGGATGGTCAGCGGCTATCTCCTGGGCATGTCGATGACGGCCGAGGTGTTGTTGTCGCCCTATATCCTCGCCTTGCAGATCGCGCCCAAGGTGGCGTTCGCGCCGCTCTTCGTGATGTGGTTCGGGTTCACGGTCTATCCGAAGATCCTGGTCGCGGTGCTGATCGTGTTCTTTCCGATCATGGTGAACGTGCTGACCGCGATCCGCACGGTCGACCGCGACCTCATCAACCTGGCGCGCTCGTTCACCGCATCGCGGCTCCAGGTGTTCTGGAAGATCGAGTTCCGCGCGGCGATGCCGCAGCTTTTCGCGGGCCTTCGGATCGGCTCGACGCTGGCCGTCATCGGCGTGGTGGTGGGCGAGCTCGTGGGCGGCAACATGGGGCTGGGGTTCCTGCTCTCTTATGGCGAAGGCGCCGCCGATACGCCGATGGTGTTCGTCGCGATCATCCTGCTGACGCTCATCGGCATTGTCGCCTATCTGGCGGTGACGTGGCTCGAAGGCCGCGTGCTGCATTACATTCCGGCGCGCACGACGGGCGCCGAGGGGCTGTGACGGAGGAATCATGGCTGAACTGCCGACTGAATCCGCGGAGATCGAGCGCCTCGTCAATCGCGGTCCGCGCAATTTCTGGTATCCGCTCGTGCCGAGCTGGATGGTGCATCACGCGCCGATCGGGCTGACGCGCCTGTCCGAGCGCATCGTCCTGTGGCGGGATGAAGAAGGCGCGGTCCATGCGCTCGAAGACCGCTGCCCGCACCGCGGCGCGCGCCTGTCGCTCGGCTGGAATCTGGGCGGGCGTCTCGCCTGCTGGTATCACGGCATCGAGGTCGCGTCCGACGGCAGGGTCGTGCGCGTGCCGGCGCAGCAATCCTGTCCGCTCGAAGGCCAGCACGCGGTCCGCGCATATCCGGTGGCCGAGCGCAACGGCGCGATCTTCGCGTGGTTCGGGGACGCGCTTCATCGCGAGCCCGCGCCGCTCGATCTCCCCGAGGAGCTGGTCTCCGACGAATGGAGCCAGTTCCTCTGCACCGCCCATTGGAAATGCAATTACCGCTATGCGCTCGAGAACGTGATGGACCCGATGCACGGGGCCTATCTCCACGCGAGCTCGCATTCGATGGCGATGGGCGACAAGACCGCGGTGATGCGTATCGTCGGCACCGACGGCGGCTTCCTGTTCGAGAAAGTGGGTCAGCGCGACGTGAATTTCGACTGGGTGGAACTCGGCGAAACGGGCTGCCTGTGGATGCGTCTGGCGATTCCGTACAAGAAGAAGTTTGGCCCGGGTGGCAACTTCGGGATCATCGGCTTCGCCGTGCCCGTCGA
>DATJLY010000380.1:0-6379 GCA_035509095.1 Allostellaceae bacterium
GATCGGGCGGTCGCTGCGGCCCACCATCGCCGGCACACGGTGCCGCTCGAGCAGCAGCCGCAACTGGGCGCAATAATAGGGCGCGAACAGGTCGGGGCGCGTCAGCGTGGTGCCGTACGTGCCCGGGTCGTGGATCATTCCGTAGGACGGGCGCGCGTCGGGATGAAGGTCGGCGAGACCGACCGTGATCCCGACATAGGGGTAATTGGCGCCCGTGACCGGGGGCAGCCCGGTGCCGGGCTGCGCGAACGCGGCGGCAATCGCCGCCCGGCTGCTCTCATAGATCTCGGCGATGCGGCGGCAGGCCGCATCGGCGTCGGTGAACGGGACGAGGTCCGTTGCGCGGCCGTGGCCGCCGGCGGGGTCGTCCCGTCCCGCCATCAGGCCGCGGTGCCGCCGACGGTGAGGCGGTCGATGAGCATGGTCGGCTGGCCGACGCCGACCGGCACACCCTGGCCGTCCTTGCCGCAGGTGCCGATGCCGGGATCGAGCCCCATGTCGTTGCCGATCATCTTCACGTGCTTGAGCGCCTCGGGACCGTTGCCGATCAGCATGGCGCCCTTGACCGCCGGGCCGACCTTGCCGTCTTCGATCAAATACGCCTCGGCGGCGTTGAACACGAACTTGCCCGACGTGATGTCGACCTGGCCGCCGCCGAAGTTCACGGCGTAAAGCCCGCGCTTGACGCTCTTGATGATCTCGGCCGGGTCGTGCGCGCCGCCGAGCATATAGGTGTTGGTCATGCGCGGCATCGGCGCGTAGGCATAGCTCTGACGCCTGCCGTTGCCGGTCGGGCGCATCCCCATCAGGCGCGCGTTGAGGCGGTCCTGCATATAGCCCCTGAGGATGCCGTCCTCGATCAGCACGTTGGTGTTGGTGGGCGTGCCTTCGTCGTCGACCGTCAGCGAGCCGCGCCGGTCCTGCATGAGCCCGTCATCGACGACGGTGACGCCGGGCGCCGCGACGCGCTGTCCGATGAGGCCGGCAAACGCCGAGGTCTTCTTGCGGTTGAAATCGCCTTCGAGACCGTGCCCCACCGCCTCGTGAAGCATCACGCCCGGCCAGCCCGACCCCAGCACCACCGTCATCTCGCCGGCGGGCGCCGGCACCGAGCCGAGATTGACGAGCGCCTGGCGCAACGCCTCGTCCACCTGACCGCGCCAATGCGCCGGATCGAAATAGCGCTGATACTCGACCCTGCCGCCCGCGCCCGAGGAGCCATGCTCCATGCGGCCGTTCTCCTCGACCACGATGCTGACATTGAGACGCACCAGGGGCCGCATGTCGGCGACGCTGAGCCCGTCGGGCCGAACGATTCGCACCGCCTGAAGCTGTCCCGACACCGAAGCCGAGACCTGCCGTACGCGCGGGTCGAGACTGCGGGCATAGGCATCGATGTCGGCCAGCAGCTTCGCCTTGGCGCCGAACTCGTACCCGCCGAGCGGATTGACGTCGGTATAAAGCTGCCGATTCGTGCCGAGGGGCGGCGCCGCCAGCGTGCCGCCCGAGCCGCGGCGCACCGCCTGGACCGTCTGGCCGGCACGGCGGATCGCTTCCTCCGACAGGTCCGAGGCGTGGGCATAGCCGCAGGTCTCGCCGGACAGCGCACGCAGCCCGAATCCCTGGCTCTGATCGAACGAGGCGGACTTGATGCGGCCATCGTCGAACGACAGGCTTTCGGACTGGCTCCATTCGAGGAACAGCTCGCCATCGTCGGTCCCGGCGAGCGCCTCGGCGACGATGCGCTCGACCCGGGCGCGGTCCATGCCGGTGCGGGTGAAGAACAGGTCGTCTGAGCGGGCGAGATCGGACATTGGCGGTTCCTTTGCGCGAGGGGTCGGCCTCGCAAGGGAATATGGGATGCGCGGGCGCGGAGCGGAAGCGCCGTTTCCGCTCCGATCCGCCGATAATGCGTCAGAAGGTCGCAAGATTGCCCGGCCCTTCGGAGCTATGAGAGGGGCGCGGTGATGTTGAGCCAGTGGGCCGTATTCGCTAATTTCGCGGCGGGGCGCGCCCGGCAACGAGGGGATGGCGGCGGATGGGATTGGGACGCGGATCGGTGATCGCCGGCCTCGCGAGGTCGGCGCTGGCTTCATTCCTTCCGGTGCTTGCCTCGGCAAACATGGCGCGCGCCGATACCGTCGAGGTGCCGGAGCCGTGGCAGCTCGGCATGCAGGCGGCCGCCTCGCCGGTGCGCCAGCATATCGACGCGCTCCACAACGAGCTCCTGGTCATCATCACCATCATCACGATTTTCGTGATGGGGCTGCTGCTTTATGTGATCGTCAAGTTCAATGCCAAGAACCATCCGGTCCCCTCCAAGGTGACGCACCATCCGCTGCTCGAGGTGATCTGGACCGTGGTGCCGGTGCTGATCCTCGTGTTCATCGCGGTGCCGTCGTTCAAGCTCATGTACTACATGGACCACGCGCAGAAGGCCGACATGACGCTCAAGGTCACCGGCCACCAATGGTACTGGAGCTACGAGTACCCCGATCAAGGCGATCTCGGCTTCGACAGCAACATCATGGATCCGCAGCAGGCCGCGGCCGCCGGCAAGCCGCGCCTCCTCGAGGTCGACAATCCGGTCGTGCTGCCGGTGGACACGGTGGTCCGCGTCCTCGTCACCGGCACCGATGTGATGCATAGCTGGTTCGTGCCGTCGATGGGCGTGCAGGAATATGCCGTGATCGGCCGCACCAACGAATCGTGGCTCAGCGTCCTGCACCCCGGCACCTACTATGGTCAGTGCAATCAGATTTGCGGCGTCAATCACCCGTTCATGCCGATCGAGATCAAGGCGGTCTCGAAGGACGATTTCGCGAAGTGGGTCGCGGACGCGAAGAAGAAGTTCTCGAAGAACGACGGATCCGGTCTGCGGCTTGCCGCAAGCGCGGCGCATTAGGGCGTCGGAGGAAACATGGCACACGAAGCGACCGTTCACGGATACGGGCACGAGTCACACCGGCCAGGCTTCTTCGTCCGCTGGCTGTGCTCGACCAACCACAAGGACATCGGCACGCTCTATCTGTGCTTCGCGATCGTCGCCGGCCTCATCGGCGGGCTGCTCTCCGAGATCATGCGGTACAACCTGATGCGGCCGGGCGACGTGCTGTTCGGCAACGATCATCAGCTTTACAACGTGATCATCACCGCGCACGGCCTCATCATGGTGTTCTTCGTGGTGATGCCGGCGCTGATCGGCGGCTTCGGCAACTGGATCATACCGCTCATGATCGGCTCGCCCGACATGGCGTTCCCGCGCATGAACAACATCAGCTTCTGGCTCCTGGTCCCGGCGTTCCTCCTGCTGCTGAGCTCGACCATGGTCGGCGAAGGCGCGGGCACCGGATGGACCATCTATCCGCCGCTCTCCTCAAAGATAGGCCATCCCGGGCCGTCGATGGACATGGCGATCTTCTCGCTGCATCTCGCCGGCGCGTCGTCGATCATGGGCGCCATCAACTTCATCACCACCATCCTCAACATGCGCGCGCCCGGCATGACCATGCACAAGATGCCGCTGTTCTGCTGGTCGATGCTGGTGACGGCGTTCTTGCTGCTGCTCGCGCTGCCGGTGCTGGCGGGCGCGATCACGATGCTGCTCACCGACCGGAATTTCGGCACCACCTTCTTCGATCCCTCGGGCGGCGGCGATCCGCTGCTGTTCCTGAACCTGTTCTGGTTCTTCGGGCATCCCGAGGTCTACATCATGATCCTGCCGGCCTTCGGCATCATCAGCCAGGTGATCTCGACCTTCTCGAAGAAGCCGATCTTCGGGTATCTCGGCATGGCCTACGCGATGGTGGCGATCGGCGTGATCGGCTTCGTCGTGTGGGCGCACCACATGTTCACGACCGGCATCAGCGTCGATACGCGGGCCTATTTCACCGCCGCGACGATGGTGATCGCGGTGCCGACCGGCATCAAGATCTTCTCGTGGATCGCCACCATGTGGGAAGGCTCGATCACGTTCGACACGCCGATGCTGTTCGCGACGGGATTGCTGTTTCTCTTCACGGTCGGCGGCGTCACCGGCGTGGTGCTGGCCAACGCGGGCGTCGACATGGCGCTCCACAACACCTACTACGTGGTGGCGCATTTCCACTACGTGCTGTCGCTCGGCGCCGTCTTCGGCATCTTCTCGGGCTTCTACTACTGGATCGGCAAGATGTCCGGCCGGCAATACAACGAGACGTTCGGCCGCATCCATTTCTGGACCACCTTCATCGGCGTGAACCTGACCTTCTTCCCGATGCACTTCCTGGGGCTTGCCGGGATGCCGCGCCGCATCAGCGACTATCCCGATGCGTACGCCGGCTGGAACATGATCGCCTCGCTTGGCTCCTACATCTCGGCCGCCTCGACCCTGTTCTTCATCTTCATCGTGTTCCACACGCTCTTCGCCGGCAAGCGGGTCGGCGCCAATTACTGGGGCGAGGGTGCGACGACGCTTGAATGGACGCTGCCATCCCCGCCGCCGTTCCATTCCTACGACGAGCTCCCGCACATCGCGGCCGAGGCCGGGCACTAAGGAGCGCGACCGTGCGCCCACTCGAAGCGGCGGCTTCCGACGGTGCGGCGGTTGCCGACTACATCGCGCTTTTGAAGCCGCGCGTCATGTCGCTCGTGGTGTTCACGGGCTTTGCCGGTCTTTATCTGGCGCCAGGCCATCTCCACCCCGTCCTCGCGATCGTAGCGGTGCTGTGCATCGCGGTCGCCGCGGGTGCGTGCGGCGCCATCAACATGTGGTACGACCGCGACATCGACGCGCTGATGGCGCGCACCCGCGACCGGCCGCTTCCGGCGGGACGCATGGTGCCCGGCGACGCGCTGGGCTTCGGCTGCGTGCTGGCGGGCGCCTCCGTGATGGTCATGGGGCTTGCGCTCAACCTTGCGGCCGCGGCGCTGCTCGCGCTGACCATAGGCTTCTACGTGTTCGTCTACACGATGTGGCTGAAGCGCAGCACGCCGCAGAACATCGTCATCGGCGGCGCAGCAGGCGCGTTGCCGCCGATCGTCGGCTGGGCCGCCGCGACCGGGACGGTAGGACTGCCGGCGCTCGTGCTGTTCGCGCTCATCTTCTTCTGGACGCCGCCGCATTTCTGGGCGCTGGCGCTCTATCGCTCTGGCGACTATGAGCGCGCCGGCGTGCCGATGCTGCCCAATGTCGTAGGGCCGGCCGAGACCAAGCGCCAGATGCTGATCTACACGCTGGTGCTGTGGCCGTGCGCGGTGGCGCCGACGCTGCTCGGCGTCGCCGACTGGTTCTACGGCGCGGCGGCGCTCGTCCTCTCCGCGGCCTTCACGGGCTGCGCGGTGCGCGTGCTGCGCGATCCGGGCGAGCGCGCGGCGCGCCAGATGTTCGGGTTCTCGATCCTTTATCTTTTCCTGCTCTTCGCGCTCTTGGTGTTGGATCGCGCGGTGGGCCTTGCGGGCATCCAGGGATGACGGCGCAGGAGCTGGCGTTGGACGATCGGCGGCGACGCACGCGGAACCTGGCGATGTTGGTGGTGCTGGTCGCGTTGTCGGCGCTCTTCTACGTGATCACGCTGGTGAAGGTGGGCGCCCTTTTATGAGCAATCGCCGCAACCGCAAGACCGTGTTCGGGCTGCTCGCCATCCTGGGCGTGATGGGCGGGCTCGTCAGCGTGTCGGCGCCGCTTTATCGCATCTTCTGCGGCGCCACCGGCTATGAAGGGACGACCCAGCGCGCCAGCGTCGCGCCCGCCAACGAGGTGAAGGGCCGCGTCATCACGATCCGCTTCGAGGCCGACACGGCGACCGACCTGCCCTGGAGCTTTCAGCCGGAAGTCCGCGAGGTCACCGTCCATCCCGGCGAGCAGAAGCTGGTCGCGTACCGCGCCGTCAACCATTCGGCCGAGCCCATCACCGGCCGGGCGACCTATAACGTAACGCCCGACAAGGCCGGGCTCTATTTCGACAAGCTTCAATGCTTCTGCTTCTCGAACCAGTATCTGGCGCCCGGCCAAAGCGCCGAGCTCACCGTGTCGTTCTTCGTCGATCCCGACATCGTCAAGGACCCCAACACCATCGACGTCAACACGATCACGCTTTCCTACACCATGTTCCGAGCCAAGAGCGACGGCGGCCCGGCGGCAAACGCAAGTTCCCCGGGCGAGACGCGCGTCAATTGAGATCGCGAGAGAGACCCCAATGAAGAGTGAGACACACCACAAGCATCCCTACCATCTCGTCGATCCCAGCCCATGGCCGATCTTCGGGGCGATTGCCGCCGGCATCCTGTTCAGCGGCGCCGTCATCTGGATGCATGGCGGAACCTTCTGGCTCATGGTCCTCGGCGTCATCGGCGTCCTCGCCATCATGTATGTGTGGTGGCACGACGTCATCAACGAGGC
>DATJLY010000381.1:0-4352 GCA_035509095.1 Allostellaceae bacterium
TCCGCCCCAACGGGGCAGAGAGGGCTATAATAGCGTTGCTTATGGTGCGGGACATCGCGGAGCAGACGGCATGAAAGTCGGATTCATCGGCCTCGGCACGCAAGGGAAATATCTCGCGGTCAATCTCGCCGAAGCCGGGCATGACCTCATGGTGTTCGACGTTCGGCGCGAGCCAATGGACGCGCTGGCCGCCGCCGGCGCCAAGCTCGGACGATCGGCCCAAGAGATCGGCGCCCACGGCGAGGTCGTGGAGATTTGCGTCCTCGACGACGCACAGCTCGACACAGTCGTGCTCGGCGCCGAGGGCGTGCTTGCCGGCGCCCGACGCGACACCATCATCGCCGTGCACAGCACGGTCGAGCCGCGGACCATCACGCGGCTCGCCGAAGCCTGCGCCGCGCGCGGCGTCGAGCTGATCGACGTTCCGGTGAGCGGCAGCGAAGCCGGCGCGCGCGCCAAGACCATGTCCTACATGGTGGGCGGGAGCGACCGCGCCTTTCAAAAATGCCGGCCTTTGTTCGAGACCTCGGGCCCCAAGATCACGCATACCGGCCCGCTCGGCACCGGCATCCGCGCGAAGCTCGCGCATCAGCTCATCATCGCCGTCAATCTCATGGCGGCCTATGAAGGGATGCGGCTCGGCGATGAAGCGGGCGTGCCGCGCGACGTGCTGCTCAAGGTGGTGCATGAAGGTGCGGCGCAAAGCCGGGTGGCCGATCGCTGGTTCGCGGCCGCGATGAACCGGAATGCGCCCGCCGTCTTCTACAAGGATTTGCAGCTCGGCCTCAAATTCGCGCGCGAGCTTGGCCTTTCGGTGCCGGGCGCGGCCCTGGCGCAGCAGCTTTTGGACCGGATCGTGCCCGTGGAGGGTGGACGATGAAAAGCCTCAACGGGTCGGCGCGCGCGCTCGTCGACACAACGGCCGGCGAGATCAGCCGCGAGATCTATGTGAACGACGACATCTATCGCGAAGAGCAGGAACGTCTCTTCGCGCGCGCATGGCTCTTTGTCGGGCACGAATCGCAGGTGCCCAACGCCGGCGATTTCCTGGTCTCGCGGATGGGCGAGGAGTCGGTGATCCTGACCCGCGACCGCGCCGGCAAGGTGCACGTGTTCCTCAATTCCTGCCGCCATCGCGGCATGAAGGTCTGCCGCTATGACGACGGGAACACCAAAAGCTTCGTGTGCCCCTATCATGCGTGGAGCTATGACCTCGATGGCCGCCTCATCGGCGTGCAGGATTTCGAGAACAGTTATCGCCCGCCGTTCGACCGCACGGATTGGGGGCTCGTCGAGGTGGCGCAGCTCGCGATCTTCCGTGGCACGATCTGGGCCACCTGGGACAAGGACGCGCCGTCTTTCGACGACTATCTGGGCGAGGCGCGGTTCGCGCTCGATCTGGGCCTGCGCCCCTGGGACGGCGGCGACGGCGAGACCGAGGTGCTGGGCAGCATCCAGAAATGGATCGTGCCGTGCAATTGGAAGCTCATCGCCGAGAATTTCGCGGGCGACGCGCTCCACGTGGTAAGCCACCGCTCGGTCGACATGGTGGGGATCGGCCCGACCCAAGGGCCGGGACGGCGCGACGATTACGGGCGTCCGCATCTTGCCGCATATCCCGGCGGCCACGGCGTCAATTACGGCATCACGCCGCCGGTGAAGGAGCGTTCGAACTATACCGCGTCGCCGGTGACCGCGGCCTATTTCCAGCGCTGCTGGGAAAAGCGGCTCGCCAGGCTTGGCGACAAGGCCGGCATCGTGCCGCTGATCGGCACCATCTTTCCCAACACGTCGTTCCATCTTCAGCAGCCGCGCACGATCCTCGTCTCGCATCCGCGCGGCGCGTGCGAGACCGAGATGTGGAGGATCTACCTCGTCGACAAGGAGGCGCCCGAAGAAGCAAAGCGGTTCCTGCGCCTTTATTACATCCGCTATTCTGGACCGGCCGGCATGACCGAGCAGGACGACATGGAGAATTGGAGCTACGCGACGAGCGCGTCGCGCGGCAGGATCGCGCGGCGATATCCCTACAATTACAAATCGGGGCTCGGCACCGAAGCCGGCCGCGATCCGGTCATTCCGGGCTTCGCCACGCCGCGCAACACCAGCGAGCAGAATCCCCGCATCCTTTACAAGCGATGGGCCGAATACATGGACGCCGAGGATTGGAGCGCGCTGTGATCGACGCCAACCGCGCGGCCTATCTGAGCCTCCTGCGCGAGGTCGAAGATCTGTATTACGCCGAGGCCGACCTGCTGGACGAGCGGCATTATGCGGCGTGGCTCGACCTCTTCACCGACGACATCTTCTACTGGATGCCGATGCGCAAGAACGTGCCGTGGGAAGCGCGCGACCAGGACACGACGTCCGAGGACGACATCGCCTGGATCGAGGACGACAAGGCCACCTTGACGAAGCGCGTCCGGCAGCTCGAGACCGGCATTCATTGGGCCGAAGAGCCGCTCTCGCGCGTCTCGCACCTGATCACCAACATCCGCATCGTCGATCCCGTCCACGAATTGCGCGAGGGCGAGGCGATGCGCGTCAAATGCCGCTTCTTCGTCTATCGCAACCGCCTCGAGACCGAGACCGACACGCTGGTCGGGCGGCGCGAGGACACGCTGCGCCGCGACGGCGGAACACTGAAGATCGCGCGGCGAAAAATCCTGATCGAGCAGAGCGTGCTGCTCGCCAAGAACCTCACCGTGTTCTTGTAGCGAGGGCGCGTCCTTCGACTGCGCGCGTTCCGCGCTCCGCTCAGGATGAGGACCGCACTCAACACTTCCTCATCCTGAGCGGAGCGAAGCGCAGTCGAAGGACCGCCCATCACTTCAGCGGCGCGATCCCGAACATTTTTTCGGCATTGGCGAAGCAGATCTTGTCCCGGTCCGCCGGCGCTAGGTCGATCGCGCCGAGCGCCTCGATCGTCTCGGCGATGTAGAGTGGGCCGCCTTCGGCGTCGAACGGACAATCCGACGCGAAAAGCACGCGGTCGGCGCCGAAGAAATCGAGCCCGCATTGGATGCCCGACCGCGAGCCGGCAAGCGCGGTATCGCCGTAGAACTCCCGGAAATAATCGAGCACCGGTTTGGTCAGCTTCACCGGCACCATCGACGGATCGGTGCTGGTCGTGCGCGTGCCCAATTCCGCCCAGCCGTGCCGGATGCGGCTTTCGAAGAACGGCACCATCGCGCCCATGTGATGGATCAGGATCTTTGCGCCCCGGGCACGGTCCATGAAGCCCGAAAAGATCATCTGCGTCATAACGGCGGTCGTCTCGTAGGGCCAGCCGAAGATCGCCCAGATCTCGTAACGCGACATCTTGTCGGCCGGAAAATCCGGCATGTCGGGCCGACGCGCCGGATGGATCAGGACCGGGCGGTCGTGGCGTGCCGCGACCTCGAAGATCGGCAGATATTTCTCGTCGGCAAGGGTCGCGCCGTTGATGTTGGTGTGGACTTGAATCCCGCAGGCGCCGCCCTGCCCCAGCGCGCGCTCGGCCTCGCGCGCCGCAGCGTCGGGCGCGTTCATCGGCAGGCCCGCGAGATATCCCGCGAACCGGTCCGGATGGCGCGCGACGAGCTCCGCCAGGCCGTCATTCGCCATCCGCGCCAGCGCAGGCGTTTCCCCCGACGTGCCCAGCATGTCGATCGGCGGCAGGCCCAGCGACAGGATCTGGCGATAGTCGGCAAACCGCTCCACCACTTTCATCCGGACATCGAGGTCCCACAGAGACCGGACGCCGCGCATCCGCTTGCCGATGTCGCCGGAAAAGCCCGGCAGCGCCAGCATCGTCTCGAAAAAGCGTTTCGGGAAGAAATGGGTGACCGTGTCGAGATAGCGCATCTTCCCTCCTCTCACCTCGTTCATTTGCTAAAGCGAGGCGAGCTTCGGCAACACCTCGGCCGAGAAATGGCGCATCGACCGCTCGGCGACGTCGACCGGCATGGTCGAAGGCGCGACATGGAGCGATGCCGCCTCGAACCCGCCGACGTCGCTCGCATAAGCGCGCAGCATGTCGATGATTTCCGTCGGCGTGCCGACGAGACCCACGCCCTTCGACACCTGGTCCTCGAAGGTCTCGCGGCCGATCTGGGCCATCATGCGGTCATAGCCCGGATAGTCCTTGGTGCTGGCGCCTTCGGTCCAGCCGATCGCCGCGGCGGCCAGACCCCGCAAATGGCCGTTGGTCGGCTCGCGCGCCACCGCCATCGCCTCGTCGCGCGACGGCAGGCAGCAGGTGATGAAGTTGCTCATGACCGTGCCGCGGCCGGGATGCCCCGCGCTGCGCCAGGCCTCGCGATAGATCCCGATCAGCTCGCGCATGCGCTGGGGCTCGAGCGGGATGGTCA
>DATJLY010000382.1:0-2617 GCA_035509095.1 Allostellaceae bacterium
AAGAAGCCGTCGGACTTCGGGACCCAGCTCATGGCCAAGCAGAAGCTCAAAGGCTATTACGGCAATATCGGCGAGCGCCAGTTCCGCCGCATCTACGAAGAGGCGCGCCGGCGCAAAGGCGATACCGGCGACAATCTGATCGCGCTTCTGGAACGGCGGCTCGATGCGGTGGTCTATCGCATGAAATTCGCGACCACGCCGTTTGCCGCGCGTCAGTTCGTGAATCACGGCCACGTGCGCGTCAATGGCCGCCGCGTCAACATCCCGTCCTACACGGTCAAGGACGGCGACACGGTCGAGGTGCGGGACCGATCCAAGCAGATCGCGGTCTTGATCGAGGCGACCCGGTCGACCGAGCGGGACGTGCCCGACTATCTCGAGGTCGACCACGACAGCATGAAGGGCCGGTTCGTGCGCGCGCCAAAGCTCGCCGACGTGCCCTATCCGGTGCCGATGGAGCCCAACCTGGTCGTCGAATACTATTCCCGCTGATCCGTCGGCGGCGCCGGCCTATCCTGTGCCCGGTGGGTCGCTGACGCGCACGGGGGCGCCATGCTCTGGTTGCAGCTCGCCATCATCCTGGTGCTCATCGTCCTGAACGGCTTTTTCGCGCTCGCGGAAATGGCGGTGGTGTCCTCGCGCACCGCGCGGCTTCAGCACGCGGCCGAGCACGGCAATGGCGGCGCCCGCGTCGCGCTCGAGCTGAAGCGCGATCCCGGGCGCTTCCTGTCGACGGTGCAGATCGGCATCACCGTGATCGGCGTGCTGGCGAGCGTGTTCGGCGGCGCGACGCTCGCCGATACGCTGGCGCGCTTCGTCCAAACGTTCCCCGGGTGGCAGCCCTACGCCAACTCGATCTCCTTCGCCATCGTGGTGATCGCCATCTCGTACTTGACCTTGATCCTCGGCGAGCTGGTGCCGAAGCGGATCGCGCTTGGCCGGCCGGAGGCGATCGCCCGTCGCCTGGCCGCGCTGTTGCGGGTGCTCGCGCGGATCTTCGGCCCGATCGAATGGCTGTTGAGCGCCTCGAGCAACCTGGTCCTGCGGCTCATTCCAACCCGCGGCAGCGATCCCGGAACGGTGACCGAGGACGAGATCAGCCTCATGGTGCGCGAGGCGACGGCGGCCGGGCATTTCGACGCGGCGGAATCGAGCATCGTCCAAATGGCGCTGCGCCTCGGCGATCGCCGGGTGGGCGCGATGATGACGCCGCGCACCCAGGTCGAATGGCTCGATCTGACCGACGGCGAGCATGAGAACCGGCGCAAGATCCTCGAGGGCGATTTCTCGCGCTTTCCGGTGGTGGAAGGGGATTCCCATTCCGTCATCGGCATCGTGCAGCTGAAGGACCTTTTGTCGGCCTCGCTCGCGGGCAAGCCGTTCGATATCCGGGCTGCGGTCCGGCCGGCCTTCTTCCTGCCGGAGACCGTGACCGCCTTGCGCGCGCTCGAGCTCTTCAAGCAGCGCGGTGAATCGATGGCCCTGGTGGTCGACGAATATGGCGCGATCGAGGGCGTGCTGACGCTGCACGACATCCTGCAATCCCTCGTCGGCGACATTGCCGATGCGGACGACGATGGCCCGCCGGCCGTGGTGCGGCGCGAGGACGGATCATGGCTCGTCGATGGCATGACGCCGGTCGACGAGGTGAGGGATCTGATCGCGCTGCCGACCATGCCGGCCGCCGAAAGCGGCGACTACCACACGCTTGGCGGATTCATGATGGCCCGCGTCAACCGCATCCCCGCGGTCGGCGACCGCGTCACCATCGACGGCTTCAATTTCGAAGTGGTGAACATGGATGGGCGCCGCGTGGAACGCGTGCTGATCACCCCGCCCGCTGCGAAAAGGCGCTTGCCATGACAAGCTTCGCTCCGATCTTCGTCTCGCACGGCTCGCCTATGCTGGCGCTCGATCCCGCCGAAACGGGCCGCTTCTGGGAAAGCCTGGCGGCCGCACTGCCGCGCCCCGACGCGGTGCTGTGCATTTCGGCGCATTGGATGACCGAGGAGCCGGAGGTCAGCGCCGCGCCGCGGCCCGGAACCATTCACGATTTCTACGGATTTCCCGAACCGCTCTACCGGCTTTCCTATCCGACGCCGGGCGCGCCCGAGGTGGCACGCCGCGCGGCGGACCTTTTGGCGGCGGCGGGAATCGACTGCGCCGTCGAGCCCGGGCGCGGCTTGGATCATGGCGCGTGGGTGCCGTTGCGCTCGCTTTATCCGGCCGGCATTCCGACGGCATCCTTCGCGGTGCAGCCTTATCACGATGCCGCTTGGCATTGCCGGCTCGGCCGCGCGTTGGCCCCGCTCTGCCAAGAGGGTGTGCTGGTGCTGGGATCGGGCGGTGCCACCCACAATCTGCGTGAAATGGCGTGGGACGGCGGCGGGACGCCGCCTTGGGCGCAACGCTTCGACGATTGGCTTGCAAGCACTCTTGAAGCGGGCGACGAGGCTTCGTTCCTCGATTGGCTGCGCAAGGCGCCCGACGCGCGCCGCGCCCATCCGAGTCCGGAGCACCTTTATCCGATATTCGTCGCCTTTGGCGCTGCCGGCCCGGGGGCGCGGGGAACGCGAATCCACCAAGGATTCACGCTGGGCAGCATGAGCATGGCCGC
>DATJLY010000383.1:0-5631 GCA_035509095.1 Allostellaceae bacterium
CGAATCCCTGGGCAGCCAGGATGGGCGCGAGGTCGCCTGCGCCATCGACTCGCTGCGCCAGAATGGCAAGCTCGGGCGCGATCGCGACGGCCGCTATCACCTCAGCGCCTCGAAGCCCGGCGTCACCGGCATAGTGGGTCAGCTGTACCACGACCCGAACGACGGCGTCTGAGCCGATGCCGATCGAGCGGCTGCTGAGCGAGGAGGCGCCGGCGGCCGAAATCGTCGGCCGCGTCCTTCAGGAAGCCGGCATCGAGTTCGTGTTCGGCATCTCGGGCGGCCATACCGGCCGCATCGTGTCGGGCCTTGCCAAGGTGCAGAACTCGGTCCGCATGGTGCTGGTGCGGGAGGAATCCCTCGCCGGCGTCATGGCCGAGATCTATGGCCGGCTGACTGGGCGCCCGGGCGTCATGATCGGGCAGGGGCCGTGGGTGCTGGGCAACGGCATGATCGGCACCATCGAGGCTTACCTCTCGAGCTCGCCGATGCTGCTCCTCACCGATTTGAGCGACGCGACCCGGTTTCAGCTCCACGCGCCCTATCAGCAAGCAACCGGCGACTATGGAAGCTGGGACGCACGCCGCGCCTTTGGCGGCGTCACAAAGCAGGTGATGCAGGCGCTCGATCCCATTGCTGCGGTCCAGGCGACGCAGCTTGCCATCAAGCACGCCGTCTCGGGCCAGCCTGGGCCGGTCGCGGTGCTGTTCAGCATGGACTCGCTCGCAGGGACTGTAGGGCCGCACTCGCATCCGCCGCTCTACCCGACGCGGCACTACCTGCCGCCGCCAGCCCCGGCCGCCGATGAGAAACAGGTCGCGGACGCCGCCCACGCGCTTCTCATGGCGCAAAAGCCGGTGCTCATCGCCGGCAACGGCGTGCGGATCGCGCAGGCTTACGCGGAGCTCGCGCGCCTTGCCGAGACGGCGGGGCTGCCGGTTGCAACCACCGCCGCCGGCAAAGGCTGCTTTTCCGAGACCCATCCGCTCGCGCTTGGCGTGTTCGGGACTTTCGGCACGGCGGCCGCCAATGCCTGCCTTGCCGAGGCCGATCTGGTGCTGGCCGTCGGGACCAAGCTCGGGCCCAGCGACACCGCCTGGGAGAACCGCTCGCTGCTCGACCCGGCGCGGCAGACCTTCATCCAGGTCGATATCGAGCCGCGCAATGCGTCCTGGACCTTTCCGGCCGAGCATGTGCTGCTGGGCGATGCGGGACGGGTCCTGACGCAGCTCCAGGCGGCGGTGACCGCGCACGCGACCGGCCGCCGCTCTGCCGCCGAGCATCGCGTCGCCGCCCATCGGCACGCAAAAGGCTATTTCGACGCGCCCGCCTATCACGCCGATGACCGACCGATCTTGCCGCAACGCGTCATCGGCGAGCTGATGCGCGGCCTGCCGGAGACCGCGATCGTCACTTGCGATGCGGGCGAGAATCGCATCCTGATGACGCATTTCTATCAGACGAAGCGAGCCGGCGGCTTTCTTCAGGCGGCGGGCTCGGGACCCATGGGGTTCGCGATCCCGGCGGCGTTGGGCGCGAAGCTCGTTCATCCCGACCGGCCGGTCGTGGCGGTGTGCGGGGACGGCGGCTTCGCCATGACCATGAACGGGCTGATGACGGCGATCGAGCAGTCGATCCCCATCGTCACGGTCGTCTTCAACAACCGCGCGCTCGGCTGGGTGCTGCATGGCAACGGGCCTTATGGCGCCGAGTTCAAGGATTTCGATCACGCGGCTATCGCCCGCGCCATGGGCTGCCGCGGCGTCCGGGTCGAAGACCCGGCGGCATTGGCACCGGCCCTTGCCGAGGCGCTTCAGGCAGGGGTTCCGACCGTGATCGACGTGGTGACGTCGCTCGCCGTCTCGTTCGCCGACATCACCTCGCCGCTCGCCAACGAGGCCTCGCCGCGGCGGCGCTAAACCTCGGAGGATCGAACCGCGTCCCCTCAAATGCGTTTCCTGTCCCGTCACCCCCGGACTTGATCCGGGGGCCATGGATTGCCGGGTCAAGCCCGGCAATGACGCAAGGAAGTGGCGTGCGCAGTACCTACTCGTCGTATTCGTGGAAAAAATATTCATGGTCCTCGCGGACCTTGCGGCCTTCGTCGCGGGTCGAGGGACCTTTGCGCGCCAGGCGCTGCAGCCCTTCGCCGAGGCGCTCGTGGCCGCCGGGAGAGTTCCAATGGAGTATGCGGCAGGGCTTGCCGCCATGCGGCTTGAAGGCATGGGTCGCGAAAGGCGGCACATAGGCGAAGGTGCCGGGGCCGCCGATCGTGGTTTTGTTGCCGACCGTGATCTCGATCTCGCCGTCGAGGACGAAGAAGAATTCCTCCTCGTTCGAATGATGATGATCGCTCGCGGTGAAGCCGGGCTCGACCGTGAGCACGTGGAGCGCGATGCTGCCGCCGCTCTGCTCCGAGGTCAGGAGCCAGTTGTAGGTCCGGTTCGATCCCTTGGCCACCGGCGCCTCGTCGACATGGACGAGCGTCGGTATCTTGGGCATGCGCGCGAACTCTTCGCGAAGCCGTACATAATCATCATGTGAATCGATGTCGAAGGGCACGGGCGATGCCGCTTGATTGGTGCGCGCGTCGGTCTCCAGCGTCTTCTGTCCCTTGACCTTCATGCCCGATCTCCTTGTCACGACGGCTCGGTCTGGGTGAACCAATCGGTCGGCAGCTCGCGCCCGATACCCGCCTTGCGCGCCTTTTCATAGACGACATGCCCCGTCACGGCGAACTGGAACCCCATGCCGAGATTGTTGAGGAAACAGGTGGTCTCTTCGTCGCTGCCGCGTCCTTGTGCGCGCCCGGCCAGGATTTGCGGGAGCGTCGGCACGTTTTCCGGCAGCGCCTCGCCCTTGTCGCTGCCGAGCCGGATGCCGTGGGTGCGCAGCGAGACCGCGGTATCGCTGTCGTTGAAGATGACGATGCGGTCGAACCGGTCCCAGGCCGCGCGCTCGATCTCGGCCACGCGCGACCCGATCGACGTCACATACATGCCGGGCTCGAGCCATTCCTTCATGAAGACGGGTTCGAGCGCGTTGGTGGCGCAGCTCACGATGTCGGCGCCGCGGCACGCTTCAGCGCCGCTTGCGCAGGGACGCACGTCCTTGCCGATCGCGGCGCTCATCTCGCGCGCATAGCGCTCGCGATTGTCGCGGTTGGGGCTGAAGACGCGGATGTCGGTGAGAGCGAAGACGGCGTCGAGGCCCAGAAGCTGCGCCCGCGCCTGGCCGCTCGATCCGAGGATGGCGACGCGGCCGCTGCCGCGCCGCGCCAGATGCTTCGCCGCGATGGCGCTCGTGGCGCCGACCCGCATGCGCTGCATCGCCGCGTCCGGCGCGATCATCAGCGGCGTGCCATTGGCCGTGTCGAAGAGCAGCACGAGGCCGACAAAGCGACCACCCGGCACCGCCGGCATCTTCACCCGCCGCGACGCGCCTTCGATTTTGGGAAAGCTCAGAATGTCGGAATTGAGGCGGATCGCGCCCTTGCCGAATTTGGGGATCACGCCGTCCATCGATTTGAGCGAGTAATAGCCCTTCGCGTCGAAGCTCGTGGGCGTCACGATGTCCGAGCGCGGACCGTTGGCACCGCGGCCTTCGGCCAGCTCCACATAGGCCTCTTCGAACGCGGGAACGAGGTCGCCCATGGTGAGGAGGCGTTCGACCTCTTCGTTCGAGAGGATGAGGGTCAAATTCCTACTCCGCGCCGGCGAGCGCCAGCCGCCCCGTGCCGATCCGCAGCACCAGGACGGCGATGACGAGGCACATTATTCCCGACAGGAAGAAAGGAATGAAATAGCTGCCGAGATCGGAGCGCAGCGCGCCCGCCAACAGCGCGATCGAGCCCGCGCCAAGCTGATGGCCCGCGAAGATCCAGCCGAAGATCACGGGCGCGTCGGCCTTGCCGAACGCCTCCGTCAAAAGCCGCATCATCGGCGGCACGGTCGCAAGCCAATCGAGCCCGTAGAACACGGCAAAGACCGACAGCGTCTCCAGATCGAAGCGCGAATAGGGAAGATAGATGAGCGACAATCCACGCAGCCCGAAATAGCACATCAGCAGGACGCGGTTGTCATAGCGGTCGGACAGCCAGCCCGAACAGGTCGTGCCGACGATGTTGAAGGCCCCCATCGCCGCGAGCAGCCAGGCGGCCCGGACCTCGGGGATGCCATGGTCGATGCAGAACGCGACGAGATGCGTCCCGACGAGGCCGTTGGCCGACGCGCCGCACACGAAGAAGCTCGTGCCGAAGATCCAGAAATCGCGCGACTGGCTCGCGCGGCCGAGCGCGTTCACTGCGACGACCAGCGGATTGGCCGGCGGCTTCGCGGGCGCCGTCGAGGGGCCGGTCTCGCCGAAAGTCCGAAGGCCGATCGTTTCCGGCCGCTCGGGCAGCAGAAACGCGACGATAGGGATCACCAGCGCAAGCACGGCCGCGACAACGTAAACCGCCTGGCGCCATCCATCCGACTGCGCGATGCTCGCGAGCGTCGGCAGGAACAGAAGCTGCCCGGTCGCGCTTGCCGCCGTGACGATGCCCATCGCTAGGCCGCGGCGCGCCGTGAACCAGCGGTTGACGACGGTGGCGCCCAGGACCGGCGCGACGGTGCCGGCGCCGATCCCGACCAAAAGGCCCCAGCAGACGACGAGATGCCAGGGCTGGCTTACGAAAGAGCTGAGGATCACGCCCAGATCGACGACGCACAACGCGCCGACGAGGGTCGGGCGGATGCCGAACCGCTGCATCAGCGCCGCGGCGAAAGGCCCCATGCAGCCGTAAAGCACAAGGTTCAGCGAGATCGCGAACGAGATGGTCGCCGGGCTCCAGCCGAACGCCTGTTCCAGCGGAACGATCAGGACGCTCGGCGCCGACCGCACCGCGGCCGCGGCGAGCAAGGTCGTGAAGACAAGCGCAACGACGATCCACGCATAGTGAATGCCGGCGGGCAGCATGTGGGAAAGCCGCTTCATTCCGGTTCCTTAGCTTAACCGCCAACGGATTGACAAGATTGAGGGTGGACCCGAAGCTCGCGCCCATGCAGTTCGGATTGAACTTCTTCCCGTGTCTCGACCCGGCGCAAAAGCCGGCGGCGCAGTATTTCCGGGAATCGATGCACCTCATTGGCCTCGCCGACGCGCTTGGCTTCACCCATATCCGCCAGGTCGAGCATTACTTCCACCCTTATGGCGGCTACAGCCCGAACCCGATCGTGTTCCTGGCGGCGGCGGCGCAGCGCACGCAGCGGGCGCGGCTCGTCACGGGCGCGGTGCTTCCGGCCTTTAACCATCCGCTGAAGCTCGCAGGCGAGCTCGGCATGCTGGACGGGCTGAGCGGCGGCCGGCTCGACGCAGGGTTCGCGCGGGCCTTCCTGCCGCATGAATTCACCCATTTCGGCGTCAATCTCGACGACAGCCGGCGGCGGTTTGCCGAGGGCGTCGCCCAAGTGAAGCTTCTGTTGACCGGCGAAAATGTATCGTCGGAGGGGGCGTTCCACAGTTTCCGCAACGTCACCTCTTATCCCCGGCCGACGCAAAAGCCGCATCCGCCGATCTGGGTCGCCGCCACGTCCACGCCGCAGACCTTCGAGGAGACCGGGCGCGCCGGCTATGGCGTCATGACCATCCCGC
>DATJLY010000384.1:0-8190 GCA_035509095.1 Allostellaceae bacterium
CGCCCAGATAAAGGCTCGTCGAACTCTAACCAACAACGACAAAGCGAAACAACACACGTATGTCATTTTCAAATTTGGGCCTCTCCTCCGAGGTCTTGCGGGCGGTCGAGGATGCCGGCTACACGGACCCGACCCCCATCCAGGAGCAGGCCATCCCCCAGGTTCTGAGGGGGCGCGACGTTCTCGGATGCGCCCAGACCGGTACCGGCAAGACCGCCTCCTTCACCCTTCCCATGATCGACATCCTGGCCGCCGGCCGCGCCAAAGCGCGGATGCCGCGGTCGCTCATCCTCGAGCCGACGCGCGAATTGGCGGCCCAGGTCGCCGATTCGTTCGAGATCTATGGGAAATACCATAAACTCGACATGGCGCTGCTGATCGGCGGCGAAAGCTTCGTCGACCAGGAGCGCAAGCTCGACCGCGGTGTCGACGTGCTGATCGCGACGCCGGGCCGGCTTATCGACCTGTTCGAGCGCGGCAAGATCCTGCTCTCGGACGTGAAGATACTGGTCATCGACGAAGCCGACCGGATGCTCGACATGGGATTCATCCCCGATGTCGAGCGCATCGTCGGCCTCTTGCCGAAGATACGGCAAACGCTGTTCTTCTCGGCCACCATGCCGCCCGAGATCAGACGGCTCGCCGATGCGTTCCTGATGAATCCCAAGGAAATCTCGGTCACGCCGCCGGCCTCGCCCGCCGCGACGGTGACCCAGGCGCTGGTCATGGTCGACCCCAACGACAAGCGCGAAGCGCTGCGCCGTCTCATCGCCAGCGAGAACGTGAAGAACGCGCTGATCTTCTGCAACCGCAAGCGCGATGTCGACATCCTCTATCGCTCGCTCGCAAAGCACGGCCTCAACTGCGCGGCGCTCCATGGCGACATGCCGCAGCCAAAGCGCGCGGAAACGCTCGAGCGGTTCCGAAACGGCGAGGTGCGTCTTCTCGTCGCGAGCGATGTCGCCGCGCGCGGCCTCGATATCGAGGCCATGTCGCATGTCTTCAACTTCGACGTGCCGATCCACGCCGAGGACTATATCCATCGCATCGGCCGCACCGGCCGCGCGGGCCGCGAAGGACGCGCCTTCACCCTCGCGACGCCGGCCGACGCGCGCTTCGTCGGCGCGATCGAGCATCTTCTGGGCAAGAAGATCCCGGCCGCGACGGCGCCGCAAATCGCCACGCCCGCCGCCGAGGCCGCCGAGGAGCATCGCCGTCCGCAGCGCGGCCGTGCCGGCGGCAACCAGCGCGGACGGCAACCGCGACGCGAAGAGGCACCGCGCGAACGGCAGCCTCAGGCACGCCGGGACCGCCCGCCTCAGCAGCGCGGGCCGCGCCCCGCGCACCCCGCGCCGCGGCCCGTCACCATGGAAGACGTGGTGATGGACCCCGGCCTGCCGGTGCCGATGCGCGCCGAGCGCCGGCTCGTCGAGGCCGACGCGGAGGATCACGGCGTCGTCGGCTTCGGCGATCACATGCCGGCCTTCCTCGCGCGGTCCGGGAGGATGCGCTAGGATCGCGCTCCTTGCGGTGCGAGGGGCCCGATGAAGACCATCTTCGTGATGACCAAGTGCGAGCTCGGCAAGGCCTACAAGGTGGCCGAAGAGACGGTCGAGACCGTCGAGGAAGTCTCCGAGGTCTATTCCATCTCGGGTCAGTACGACCTCATGATGAAATGCTACCTGCCCGATGACATGGATGTCGGTCATTTCGTGGTCGAGAAGCTGCAGAAGCTCGCCGACGTGAAGGACACCTTCACCATCATGGCCTACAAGGCCTTCTCCGAAGACAAGTCGTTCTGACGTGAGCGAGCAGGCGATCGTCATTGTCGGCGCCGGCCACGCCGGCGGCTGCGCCGCGTCCGCCTTGCGCGCGGCGGGCCACAAGGGCCCGGTCACGCTTCTCGGCATCGAGCCGCATCCGCCCTACGAGCGCCCGCCGCTGTCGAAGGAATTGCTGCAAGGCGCGGTGCCGACGGAGAAGACCTATCTCCGTCCCGCCGCCTGGTACGCCGAGCACGAGGTCGATCTGAGGCTTGGCGCGGAAGCCGTCGAGATCGACCGCGCCGCCGGCCGCGTGCGCCTCGCCGATGGCGAGAGCGTCGCCTATGATTCGCTTCTCCTCACGACAGGCGCGCGGCCGCGGCTTTTGCGCATCCCGGGCGGTGAGGGCCCGCGCGTCTTCTATCTCCGCGACATCGCGGACTCGCTGAGGCTGCGCGAGCGCCTGGTGCCCGACGTGCGGTTCGCCGTGATCGGCGCCGGCTTCATCGGGCTCGAAGTCGCGGCCACCGCGAAGAAGCGCGGCGCCGCGGTCACCGTGCTCGAGCTTGCACCGCAGGTGCTGGCGCGCGTGACCCCGCCCGAGATCGCCGACTATGTCGGCGATCTGCACCGGCGCAACGGCGTCGTGCTGCGCACCGGCGTCGCCGTCACCGCGATCGAGGAAAGCGGCGACCATCTCGTCATCGTCTTGAAGGACGGCGAGAGGATCGAGGCCGATTACGCGGCGGTCGGCATCGGCGCGGTTCCGAACATCGAACTTGCGCAAGCCGCCGGCATCCTCTGCGAGGACGGCGTGCAAGTCGACCAGTTCGGCCACAGCAGCGACGACCGCATCTTCGCCGCGGGCGACGTCACGCGCCACTTCAATCCGCTGGTCGGCCGCTATATCCGCCTCGAGGCGTGGCAAAACGCGCAGAACCAGGGAATCGCCGTGGCGAAGGTGATGGCGGGCGGGACCCAGCCCTTCGCCGAGGTGCCGTGGTTCTGGACCGACCAGTTCGACATGAACCTGCAGATGGCGGGTGCGCCCGAGCGCTGGGACGAGCTCGTGTTCCGCGGCGAGCCGGCCGAGCGGTCCTTCACCGCGTTCCATCTTGCCGGCGACAAAGTGGTCGCCGTCACCACGGTCAACGCCATCCGCGACATGCGCTTTGGCCGCATGCTGATCGAGCGGGGCCGCGTGGTCGACCGCGCGCTTCTCGCCGACAAGTCGGTCAAGCTCCAGGACTTGACGAAGTAGGGTTCTCAATAAGCCGAGAACAACGGACGGCCCAGCGTTTCCGGGAAGAAATAGTCGAGCGCGACGTGGAATTGCGCCGTGACGCCGAGGCCGCTTCCGGCCGCGCGCGTCGCCGGGATCAGCATCTCGAGCCCTGCCTCCCACCCCTCGCCCGCATAGTTCAGCCCAGGCGCGACAATGCCCGACGTCTTGGTGCCGCGCGCGCTCGAGGATGGCGTCGAGTAGAAGATCTCCACGATCGGCGTCATCGCGCGGACGACATCCGGTAGATCGACCGAGGCGACCTTCGATTCGAGATAGGGGATCGAATATTCGATCGCGAGCCCGGTTCCGATCCTGTCGGCGCGCGCATTCGTGTCGGCGAGCGAATAGCTCAGATTTGCCGAAACGGCGAAAGGCCGCAGCCACGGTGCCGCGATGTCGCCCATGCCTTTGCCCAGATAAAGCGCCGGGGTGGTGGCGCCGCTGGGCGAGGCGCCGATGCCGCCGGCGCCGGTGCCGCCCCACTCGCGGTCGGCGCCCACCGAGACCAGAAGCTCATGCTCGGGATCGAGCACGGCCAGGTATTGGATCATGGTCTCGACATTCTGATAGCCATAGCGGTTGCCGGCACCGTCCTGATCGAGCGCGTTCCAGCCATCGGTGAATCCGATCGCCAGCCGCTCGGTCACCGTTTTGTCGAACGTCACGCTGGTATCGGTCAGCCGGCTGCCGCTGCCGGAGCCGGTCGCGTTGTAAAGCGGCTGAGTGCTGGTGGTGAGGTAGGCGTCGTCGGAGGGCGCGACCTGGGGCAGCACGATGGTCGCGGGAAAGATCCGGTCTCCCGCGGCGGTGTAGGCCTCGGACAAAGACGGCAATGCCGCGAAGAGCGTTAACGCCAAGAGGAGCCGGTCCATCCGCATTGGTGATTTCCCCCGTCCCCGATATCCATTCGACTAAAGCGCCAAGACCCTGTCAACGCGTGCGTCATTTCGTTTCGGCGACATGCACGCCGCGCCAATCGGCGCCGGGCGCGGACGCTTCGTACTCGGCGATCCGGCTCTCATAGAGATCGTGGAGCCGCGCCAACGGCGGCGCCGCAGCGCGGCAGATCGCAAGCGCCGCGCGCGCGCCGTTCCAATCCTGCGCGCGATAGGCGGCAAGGAAAGCCGCGTGCCGCGCTTGCAGCGTTTTGAATGGCTCCGACTCGTTCATATGCTGGTCGCCCAAAAGCGCGAAGATGCGCACCGCTTCGTCCTTGCCCTTCACCGCGACGAGATCGATCTCGAGCATGGCCCAACCGGGTGCGGCAAGGCGGGTCGTTTCGCCGATGATGATATCGACGCCGTAGATCTTGCTTTGGCCCTCGAGGCGCGAGGCGAGATTGACCGCGTCGCCCAGCACGGAATAGTCGAAGCGCTGATCGGAGCCCATGTTGCCCACGACGCACTCGCCGGTATTGATGCCGATGCCGGCCTTGAGCGCGTGATAGGGACGGCCCGTGGCCCGCGCCTCGGCCTCGAGCCCCCGGTTGATGTCGCCCAGCGCATGCTGCATGGCGAGCGCGCTTTCCAAGGCGTGATCGGCGTGGTCCGGATCGTCGAGCGGCGCGTTCCAGAACGCCATGACGCAATCGCCCATGTATTTGTCGATGGTGCCGTGCCGCGCCATGATGAGATCGGTCATCGGCGTCAGGAACCGGTTGATGAGCCGCGTCAGACCCTGGGGATCGGACTTGAATGTCTCGGAGATCGAGGTGAAGCCGCGCACGTCGCAGAACAGCAGCGTCATCATGCGCGTCTCGCCGCCGAGCTTGAGCCGGTCCGGATTGGCGGCCAGCAGGCTGACCAGGTCGGGCGCGAGATAGTGGCGGAAAGCGGATGTGACAAAGCGGCCTTCGCGATCCACCACCCAGTAGCGGAACGCCAGCACGCTCACCATTGCGAGGACGAGCGCCGCCACCGGATCGACCACCGGAATCCAGAGGTGGCGCGCGAACGCGGCCTGTGCGCCCACGAACCATAAAAGGATCGGCGCGACACCGGCGATGAGCGACACACGCGTCGGCAGCTTCGCTTGGGCCCATCCTGCGAGCGCGGCGAGCGCGAGCACCATCGCGACCACCAGCACGGGCCAGGGCGGCGGGTTCTCGGCGATGAAATCGCGCGCCAGGATCGTGTCGATGATGTTCGCCATGCGCTCGGTGCCCGGCATCGGCGTATTGCCGAAAGGCTGCGCGTTGCTGTCGGCATTGCCGGTGAAGCTCGCGCCGATGAGGACGATGCGCCCGCGCAGCCTGTCCGCCGGGACCTTGCCGGCCACGAGATCGGCGAAGGAATATGTGGGAAACGTGCCGCGGGGCCCGCGATAATCGATGAGGAGCCGCATGCCCCGATCGGTCGGGATCTGGATCGTGCCGAGCGTCACGCCCGCGCCCGGCGCCAGCGGCACGTCGGCCCAATCGAGGCCGAGATAGGCCGCCGCCGCCCGCAGCGGCAGCGACGGAAAGAAATCGCCGGCGAACGGCAGGGCCGTATAGTCGTAACGCGGCGCGCCATCGAGATCGAAGGCGAGATCGACATGGCCGAGCCCCGCCGCCGCCGCGGCGAGCGGCGGTAACGGCATCAGCGCGGCCACCGGCTGAAGCGGAAGATCGGGGGGTACGGGGCTCTTGTCGAAGCGCTGATAGGCGGCTCGGGCGAGGACGTCGCTTTCCTCGCCCTTGGCGCCCTCGAACGAGAGCGCGACCGGAAGATAGACGTTCCCCGATTTCTTGATCGCGGCCGCGAGCGCGGCGTCGGGGTTGTCCTGGGCCAGTGATGCAAGTTGCTGTTTGAGCCTGTCATCGTCCGGGCCGGCGAGCCTCGCGGCTGCCGCTGCGGCCGCGGCGCGCAGGTCCGGCGGCACCGGCTCCTCGGGCTCCGCGAACAGGAGATCGAACACGACGGTTTTCGCCTGCGCGGCGTCGAGCCGTTCCAACGCATCGGCAAAGAGGCGCCGGCTGAACGGCCAGCGCCCAAGCGCGGCGATCGAGGCATCATCCACGGTCACGATCGCGATCTCGTTGCCGGGCGAAATCGGACCCCGCAGCCGGAAGCGCGCGTCGAGCGACGCGGTCTCGAGGCCGCGCAGCCAGTTCGGCTGCCAGTGGATCGCGGCCGCCAAGA
Organism: Allostellaceae bacterium; assembly: GCA_035509095.1. Taxonomy (GTDB): domain Bacteria; phylum Pseudomonadota; class Alphaproteobacteria; order ATCC43930; family CGMCC-115725; genus DATJLY01. Next base: position 6,171 of record DATJLY010000384.1, read on the forward strand.
CCAGACCCGCGGCCAGGAATGCAAGCGCCGCTTCGCGGGTGCCGCGGGCGAACTTCACCGCGTCCGCCGTGACGGATGGACTGCTGCGACGGGGGCTAGGGCGCTATGGCACATTCGTCCGCGCGATGACGGCATCGAACTCGGCCTTGGTCCAGACGCGCGCCGGAACCGGGTCCCTACCCATCTCGATCCGCGATCCCCAGCGCGCGGGTATCTCCACCGTCTTGCCGGTAGCGACGCTCGAGAACGCGACCTCGCCGCCAAGCACGCCGACTTGCGCCGAACCGGGCTTCGCCTCGATGAACCAGTCGGTCGAGCGGACGGCGGCGACGCCGGTCGCGGTCGAGACCTCGAATTTCTGCGGCTGACCGACCGCCGTGACCACCGCGCGCAGCAAGCCGTTGGCAAGGTCGAAACGCGCGTCGCGCTTTTCGGTCCCGCCCAGCGCGTATTGGTTAATGGTCAGGTGGCTGTCCGCGGCGACGGAGATGATCGTGCCATCCGCCATGCGCAGCTTCAGCTTCGCACCCTGTGGCACATCGACGCTGTCGCCGACATGGACCGCATCGCCGATCTTCAAGGCCGAACGCTGGCCGGCCGCCGAGAGAAAGCATTGCCCGCCCATCGCCAGCACCTCGCCCACCGATTGCGCCGAAGCGGCCGTCGCGGACACAATCGCCAGCAGCGCCGCCGCGGCGGTCAATCTCATGCGCGACATTTTTCACGCCTCCCCCGACCCCGCACACTAGGCAGGTCGACTTCGGCCCGCAAGGCACGGGCTTGCCAAAAGACGCGGTGTTTGCAATATCAGCCGCCGGAGCAGGCAGGGATGGGCTTATGAGCGATACGGACGGGTGGGTGACAGTCGCGCAGCGTTCCGCGCTGAAAGCGGGCGAGGTTCTCGGCGTCCAGGCCAAGGACAAAGAGATCGCGCTGTACGACCTCGACGGTACGGTTTATGCCACCGAGAATACCTGCACGCACGCCTATGCCTATCTGAGCGACGGCTGGATCGACGGTGACGTGATCGAATGCCCGCTCCACGGCGGCCGGTTCGAGGTCAAGACCGGCAAGGGGTTGGGCCCGCCGATCGAATGCGACATCAAGACCTTCCCGGTTCGTGTCGAAGGCGGGAACATCCAGGTCAAGGTCGAGGACTGACCGGCTAGTACAATCCCGGGACGAGGCGCCAGGTCCGTGCGCGATAGGCGTCGTATTGCGCGCCGAATTCCTGTTGCAGCAGCCGCTCCTCGGCGTTCATCCGCGCGATCAGCGGCGGCAGCATCAGAGCCGCCAGAATCACGCCCACCCAATTCCCGAACGCCAAGCCCCAGCCCAACGCGTTGACGAGCAGCCCCAGATAGCTGGGATTCCGAATCACCCGGTAAATGCCGTCGGTGACGAGCCTGTGCCCCGGCTGGATCGCCACGAGGCCGCTGAACCGGTCGCCCAGCACGAACACGGGCCATAGCCTGAGCGCGCCGCCCACGGCGAAGAGAACCACACCGATCCAGCGCACATCCTCGCCGTCGACCGGCCAGATGCCGCGCCTGTCGGCCCAGGCCGGAAGATAAGCGGAAAGCAGGGCAAGCACCCCGAACGCCGCCAGCACCCAGCGGTTGCCGCGGTCCTCGCGCACGCCGGAACTGATATTGCCGCCGGCAAAGGGCGACGCCGCGGCAACCGCCAGGAAGGCGATCACGAGCGCGACGCGGGCCGGATTGGCGAAGAAGGGTGACAGCCCGCCCCAGCCGAGCACGGCCAAGGCGAGATATCCCACCGTGCCGGCCGCGATCATCAGCGTTCTGGCCACGGTTCCCATGACCTCGCCGCCTCCCGGACGGGCGCGGAATCATGATCGGGCCTACCTTCTATTGCAAGCCGGCGGCGATCACCGCATGGTTGCGAAAACAGCTTGCTGAAAGGGAGTTTCGGTGCCTGATCTCGTCATCGGCCATGAGGCGTGGGTCGCACGCGCGGACGCGCCGCGCGGCGTCGTCTTCGCGCGCGAAGAGGGGAG
>DATJLY010000385.1:0-2874 GCA_035509095.1 Allostellaceae bacterium
GTGGCGGCCAGATCCACGATCTCGCGCGGCAGGATCGTGCCGGCGGCCAGCATGGTCCGCCAATTCTTGATTTCGGCCAGGAACATGGGGCTGCGGCACAGCGCCGAGAACAGCACGGCGCGGCCGGCCTCGATCCGCTGGGCAAGCGCCACTTCCTGCTCGCGGCTGAGCAGTTCCGCGCCGGAAATCTCGCGCAAGTAGCGGCGCAGCGCGTCGCCCGCGCCGCCAGACTCGTCGGTCAGATTCCCGTGCGCCGGCACGCCCACCGACGGCTGGGCCTCGGGACCCGCGCCCCGCTCGTCGTCGCGATCGGCGTCCGCCCGAGAAACAGCTTCCTGCGCCGGCTGCCGCTCAAGGGCGTGGGCGCCGGAGTAACTCGCCCGCATGCGATGCTCTTTCTTTGGTGTTCGAAATAATGGCAAACTGGCTTACCCGATTTTCTCCGGTCTATATGGAGATCGTCGGCCAGCCTGTTAAGGGTCTATATATACCCGTGTCGTTGGGCCGCTCAAGCATAACCATCATGTGACAGGCTGATACGCATGAAACGCAGCACCGACCGGTTTCGAACCACGCATACCGGCAGCCTGCCCCGTCCGGACAATCTGATCCGCTCCATGTTCGCCAAGGAGGAGGACGTACCCGTCGATCGGGCGGCGCTCGACCGGCAGATCCGGGCCGCGGTCGAGGATTGCGTTCAGCGCCAGCGCGCCGCCGGAATCGACAGCGTTAACGATGGCGAGATGAGCAAGCCGAGCTATGCGACCTATATCAAGGACCGGCTCGACGGGTTCGGGGGCGAAAGCCATCGGCTGCAATATCAGGATCTGGTCGACTTTCCGGCGCTGCAGGCCCGGGTCTTCGGCGATCCAGGCCGATCGCGCCGCCGGACGCCCGGCTGCACCGGCCCGGTCCGGGCCCGCAACACGGACGCGGTCGTCGCCGACGTGGTTAATCTCAAAGCCGCTCTTGCGGGACAGGCGGATTCCGAGGGGTTCCTGACCGCGGCGTCGCCGGGCCTCATCTCGCTCTTCTTCCACAATGGCTATTATCCCAGCCACGAGGCCTATCTCGACGCGATCGCCGAGGCGATGCGGCCCGAATACGAGGCCATCGTCGCGGCAGGCTTCATTCTTCAGCTCGACTGTCCGGACCTCGCCATGGGGCGGCATATCCAGTACGCGCATCTCGACCTTGCGGGGTTCCGCCACATGGCCCGACTCCATGTCGAGGCGCTGAACCGCGCCACGGCGGGCCTGGCTCCCGACCGGATGCGGCTCCATCTATGCTGGGGCAATTACGAGGGCCCGCACCATTACGATGTGGCGCTCGCCGACATCATCGACATCGCGTTCGAGGCGCGCCCGGCGGGCCTGTCCTTCGAGGCCGCGAACCCGCGCCACGCCCACGAGTGGGCCTTGTTCGAACGCATAAGGGTGCCCGAGGGCAAGATCCTCATTCCCGGGGTGATCGAATCAAAATCGAACTTCATCGAACATCCCGAATTGGTGGCGCAGCGCATCGGCCACTATGCCAAGCTGGTCGGCCGCGAGAACGTCATCGCCGGCGGCGATTGCGGCTATGGCACCTGGGTCGGCCAGGCGGCCGTCGACCCGGCCGTGGTCTGGGCCAAGCTTGCCGCCATGGCGGAAGGCGCCCGCATCGCGTCCCGGCAGTTCTGGTCCTAGCCGTTCCCGCCCCGGATTTTCGGGCCTAATGATAACCGTCCGCGCCTTGACAGTCTGTGTATATACGCCCAAATATAGGCGCATATACACGGGATGGCCAGGGAGCGGACCATGGCAGAGACGATCGTCGGGCGGGCGGACCGCGCGGCCCCGGCGGCCGGCCTATCGCGGCTGGCGGTAAGGCGGCTGGTCCAGGCGGGGCTCCTCGTGGTCTTGGTCATCGCGGGCGCCTGGTACGGCCGTTACTGGTGGACCATGGGCCGTTTCCTCGAAAGCACCGATGATGCCTATGTCGGCGGCGAGGTGACGGTGATCGCGCCCAAGGTGGCCGGCATGATCACGGATGTCGCGGTCACCGACAATCAGCGCGTCCATGCGGGCGATCTTCTGGTGCGGATCGACGATCGCGACTATCGCGCCGCGCTGGACCGGGCCGATGCCGCCGTCGCGGCGCAGCAGGCAACGCTCGCCAACCTCGACGCGACGCGGCGCTTGCGCGAAGCGATGGTGTCCCAGGCCCAGGCCGACATCGACGCGGCCGACGCCGAAATCGCCGACGCGCGCGACGATCAGAGCCGCTACCGCTCACTTACCGCGGAAAAGATCGCGTCCCTTCAGACCTTCCAGAAGGCCGATGCCGCCTACAAGGTCGCGTTCGCCGCAGGCCAGAAGGCGCGCGCCGAGCTCGATGCGGCCGAACGCCAGCTCGACGTGATCGACACGCAAAAGCAAGAGACGCGCGCCGCGCTCGCCGAGGCCATCGCCGATCGAGACCTGGCGCGGATCAATCTCGGCTACACGGAATTGCGCGCGCCCATCGACGGCGCCGTCGGCAATCGCAGCGCGCGTGCCGGCGCCTATGCGACGGTCGGCGCACAGCTTCTGTCGCTCGTCCCGACGCGGGGACTGTGGGTCGACGCCAACTTCAAGGAGGGTCAGCTCGCGCATCTGCGTCCGGGCATGCCGGCCTCGATCGAAGCCGACGTGCTGCCGGGACAGATATTCCATGGCCATGTCCTGAGCCTTGCCCCCGCGACCGGCGCGCAATTCAGCGTCCTGCCGCCCGAGAACGCGACCGGCAACTTCACCAAGATCGTCCAGCGTGTGCCGGTCAAAATCCTCATCGACAATCCGCCGCAGGACCGGCTCGACCAGCTGCGGCCGGGGCTTTCTGTCGAGGCCGCAG
>DATJLY010000386.1:0-4101 GCA_035509095.1 Allostellaceae bacterium
CAGCAGCGGGTTGAGCCTCGGCCCCACGCATTGGCGCGCCGCATCCGCCGCCGGGCCGGAGAAGAGGCCGGCCTCATAGCCCGCGGCCAGGTCGAACACGTGGTCGCCGATCGCGACGCCGCCGCGCGGCGCCGTGCCGGGACGGCGGAAAATGCCAAGCGGCAGGTTCTGGATCGGGAAGTCGGTATCGGCACGGTTGGCGGATTCGACCCAACTGCGCCGCGCCGGATCGTGGGTCGCATTGAGATCATCCATGACGCCTCCTTCATCCTAAGAGCCGCGCCTCACCCCGGCCCACCGTTCGAGCAGCGCGCAGACCGCCGCGGTGTCGTCGGCGCCGAGCCCCGCTTGCTGCGCCGCATCATAGACCGGCTTCGTCGCGGTGAAAGTCGGCGTCTCGACGCCCAGCCCCTGGGCGAACGCGGCAATGACGGACATGTCCTTCTGCCAGACATCGATCTTCATGGTCGCGGGCTGATAGGCGCTGTTCGCCATCAGCGGCGCGCGCAGCTCGAACACGCGCGAATTGCCGGCGCCTGAGCTGATCACCTTCACGATCGTCTCGGCATCGAGTCCGGCCTTGAGGCCCAGCACCATTGCTTCCGCGCTCGCCACGTTGTGGACCGCGACCAGCAGGTTCGCCACGAACTTCAAGCGGCTGCCGTTGCCGAAGGCGCCAAGATAGTGGGTGACGCGCGCAAAGCGCTCGAACACCGGAACCGCGCGTTCGTAAGCGTTGCGCTCGCCGCTCGCATAGACCGCGAGGTCGCGGGTCGCGGCTTGCGCGCCGGTCCCGCTCAACGGGCAGTCGAGCAGGATCATGCCGGCCGCAGCGAGCCGGTCGCGGCAGCGCTCCTTGTCGGGGATCGGCAAGGTGCTGAGCTCGGCGACGACGAGGCCGGCACGCGGCGCGGCGAGAAGGCTGGCGACCGTCGCCTCGAGCGCCGCGATGCTCGGCAGCGAGGTGACGACAAGGTCGGCGCCTTCCCCGGCCTCGGCCGCGGAGCCCGCCACGGCCGCGCCGATGCCGCGCAGATGATCCTGCCGCGCCGGTTCTGGGTCGACGCCGCGCACCGCGATCCCTTGCGCCGCGAGGTTCGTCGCGATCGCGCCGCCCATGATGCCGACCCCGACGATGCCGACGATCATGATCAGAGCCCCATGTAGAATTTGCGGATGAGCTCGTTGTTGTTGAGCGCCTCGGGGGATTCGCCGGCGAATGCGATCTTGCCATGCACAATGACATAGCCGCGGTCGGCGATGCGGATGGCCTGAGTGAAATTCTGTTCCGCCATCAGCACGGTGAGCTGATACTGGTCGCGCAGCTCCTTGATCTTGTCGATGGTGCGGCGCACCAGCACCGGCGCCAGACCGACCGACGGCTCGTCGATGAGAAGAATGCGCGGCGCCGACATCAGCGCGCGCGCCAGCGCAAGCATCTGCTGTTCGCCGCCGCTCATGCTGCCGGCGAGCTGGGTGCGGCGCTCCGCCAGCACGGGAAAGACCTCGAAGCAATAATCGAGATTGCGCGCGAGCACCGCACGCGCCGTCTTGCGATAAGCGCCAAGATAAAGATTCTCTTCGACCGACAGCTTGGGAAAGAGCCGCCGCCCTTCGGGGACCAGAACGACGCCCAGATCGACGATTTCCTCGGGCGTCTTGTCCACGAGCTCGTGCGCGGTGCCGTCGATAGTGGCGATGATGCTGCCGGCGCTGGGCCGCAAAATGCCCATGACGCATTTCATCAGCGTGCTCTTGCCGTTGCCGTTGGTGCCCAAAAGCACCACGGTCTCGCCACCTCTTACCTCGAGCGAAATGTCCTCGAGCACGCGCACCGAGCCATAGGCGGCATCGAGGCCCGTTATGGCGAGGCTACTCGCCAAGATAGGCCCTTTCGACTTCCGGGTTGCGGATCACTTCCTGCGGATCGCCATCGGCGATCTTGCGGCCGGCGACGAGCACGACGAGCCGCTCGGAAAACGCCATCACCGCGCGCATGATGTGCTCGATCAGGATGACGGCAATACCCTGCTCGGCGAGACGGTGCAGCAGCACGAGGATATCGTCGACCTCGGAATGCGACAGGCCGGCCATCGATTCATCCGCGACGAGAAGCTTCGGCTCCGCCGCCATGGCGCGGGCCAGCTCGAGCTTGCGCATCTCGATCTGCGTCAAATCGCGCGGCAGCCGATCGGCCTTGGCGTCGAGCCCGACGACCGTCAGCAATTCGGCGCAGCGCGCGTCGATCGCCTCTTCCTGGAGATGCGAGCCGTGCCGGGCATTGACGGTATAGAGGAGCGGGACGCGCAGATTCTCCTTCACCGTCATGCTGCGGAACGGGCGCGGAAGCTGAAAGCTCCGCGCCAGGCCGAGCCGCGTCCGCTGATAGGCCGGCAGGCCGTTCATGGCGTGCCCGTCGAATTGCACCGAGCCGGTCTCGTTCCTGAGCGTGCCCGAAATGCAATTGACGAACGTGCTCTTGCCCGAACCGTTGGGGCCGATGAGGCCGAGCCGTTCCCCCGCACGGGTCTCGAGATCGATGTTCTCGAGCGCCACGAAGCCGCCAAAGCGCTTGCCGAGCTTCTCCACCTTGAGCAGCGTGTCGCTCACGCCGCTCTCCGGCGGCGAAAGCTGCGAAACAATCCGACGATGCCATTGGGCGCGACGACGACGAACCCCACCATGAGCACGCCCACGATAAGGAGATTCAGCGCCGACGAGATCGTGACCGTGGCGACCTGCTGGATCGTGCCGAGGAAGATCGCGCCGACGAGGGGACCGATCCAATTCTCGGTCCCGCCGATGAGGGGCATTGCGATGCTGTTGACCGCGAAGGCGAGGTTGAAGCCCGAATCCGGATCGAGATAGGTGACGTAATAGGGAAGCGGCGCGCCGGCCATGCCCATGAGCGCGCCGGAAAGCGTCGTCGAAATTAGCTTGAGCCGCAGGGTGGGGACGCCCGACGCCTCGGCCGACTGTTCGTCGTCGCGCACCGTGGCAAGGCCCAGTCCCAATGTCGAATGCTCGATCGTGCGCGCGATCGCGATCGAGATGCCGGCGAGGATCAGCATGACGAGGAAGAGATACTGGATATAGCTGCCGATGAGCGGCGCCTGGGCCGGCCGGATGATATAGACGCCGCGCGATCCGCCGACGAAATCCCAGTTGGTCACGAAGGTCTGCAGCACCACGGCAAGCGCCAAGGTCGAGATCGCGAAGAACACGCCTCTGAGCCGTAGCGTCAGATATCCCATGCCCAGTCCCAGGAGCCCCGCGAGCGCGCCGCCAACAACGATCGACACGACGATCGGCGGCTCGAACAATTTATGCAGCACCACCGCGGAATAGGCGCCGAGCGCGAAGAAACCGGCGGTGCCGAAATTCAGATAGCCGGTATAGCCGCCAAGGATGTTCCAGGCGGTCGCCAACACGATGTATTGCAGCACCAGGTACGAGGCGAAGAAGAAATAATCGTTGGTCACGAGCCGCGAGAGCCCGAACACGACCGCCACCGTGAGGGCGGTGAGGAGCCAGAAGGTGCGGGTTCGCAAGGTCTAGCGCCCCATGATTCCGGTTGGACGGAAACCCAAGGTCAACAGCAGGAACCCGAAGGCGACCGCTGGCGACCACGATGGCCCGTAGAAGGTCGATGTCAGGCTTTCGACGACGCCGAGGGTCAGTGCCGCGATCAGCATCCCCGGGAAGCTTCCCATCCCGCCCATCACGCAGACCGCGAACACGCGCCCGATATAGTCGCGCCCGATCGACGGCTCGACCGGCTGAATGATGATGAGGCACGAGCCTGCCAGCGCCGCGGTCGCAATCGACACGGCGAAGGCAACCCGTTTGATGTTGGTCGGGTTGACCGCCATCAGCCGCAGGGCAAGGCTGTCCTGCGATACGGCGAGGATCGCTCGGCCGATGAAGGTGCGCGACAGAAACACCTGCAGGATCGCCACCATCGATAGCGACACGATGAACGGCACCAGCATCCGCAACGGCAGCTCGACATCGCCGATATGCACGCTCGGCCCGATATAGCTCGCCTCGACGAAGCGGTAATCGACGCCGAAGGTGAGGATCAGAACCACCTCGGTTATG
>DATJLY010000387.1:0-9064 GCA_035509095.1 Allostellaceae bacterium
GTCGATACACGTATTTGTCGCACCATTGCCACATCATACCATGCCGAGCCGTAAGCCACATCCTGTCAGCACTTGGAGTGTCTCTTGATCCTCGATCATCGACTTTCGCATTGGGCCATCGATCTTGACAATGTTCGGCGGGTTCGACAAAAGGGACAAACAACAAACTAGCCAACGCCTAGGCGAGTGAGTCATCGCATGCCACGCGCGATCAATATCTTGAGCGTCGGTATTCTCCTGTGCGTAGCCGGATGCTCCTCATCTTCTCCTTCCGAGGATTGGCCGGCGCTCGACGTCTGGAACGCGACTATGCAGCAATATGACCAGCAAGCGGTTAATCGCGCGATGGCCATGAATATTGCACCGGACGACGTGAACTCCCCGTTCAAATTCTATTGGGTGTGGGGCCGCCCGACGGCGGATGCCGCCGAGCGCGACGCGATGGATGTCTGCAACCGCAGCCTGCCGCGCGACCACACGCGGCCGCGGTCATGCAAGCTGGTGGCCACCAACAACACGCTCCACTATCGCCGCGAGGATCTTGGCGTCTCGGCCTTCACGCCGGGCTCGTGATGTTGCGGCGCGCCACTCGGCTGTATCAGCGGCTTTACAGTTGGCTGCCGGCCGTTGGCCAAGGTTACAGGGATTTCAGTCGGTTAGATTTTGGCATGTTAATTGCTTAATGAGCACCACAGGGTTGAGGAGCGGTGGTACGTGCGAATGATGGGGTCGCCTGCAACCATTCTGTACGCCGGCTTGGTTCTCGTCCTCGCCCATGGCTTGGCCTTGGCTCAGGATTTGAATCTGAAGAAGCTCGACGACAAGGACCTCAGCAAAGTGGCTGGCGGCCAGGTGGTCGTGCAATCGAATGGCGTGCCGGTGCTGTCCGCAAGCCCGGGCACTCCGAATTCCGGCTTTGGGCCCTCCGGTCCCACGTCCGGGACGTTTCAAAACCCGAGCATGAGCGGACCGGGACTTTCCGCAGGCTCGATGGGAATGATGCCGGAGATGGGCCAGCTCGTAGGCTCCACCAGCTTCTCCCGCTACGGCAACCAATAATCCCTCGCTTTCCCGACGGCGCCCGATCCCCGACGCACCGGCGTTGACATCGCGTGACGGCTGAGGTTGCTTCGCCTGCTCGGGCGGAGGAAATGCGGCGTGGCTCAACGGAACGGCAAGGGGACCGCGGCTTGGCGCCGCGCCCTGACGATCAGGATGTTGCTTCTGGCGGCGGCGTGCGCCGGCGCGCTCGCGCAAGCGGCCGTGGCGGATCCCGTCACGTTGCGCGTCGGATGGGTCGTCTCGACCGCTGACGCGCCGCTTCTGATGTTCGGCAAGGCCGGCCTCGCGCGCCACGAAGGCGTGACCTACAAGCTCGACCCGATCCATTTCCAGGGCTCGCCGCCGATGATCACGGCGCTTGCGGCGGGCGAGGTGGACCTGGTCGGGCTTGGCTTCTCGACCGTGCCGACCGCGGTCCTGAACGCCGGCATGACCGACCTGCGCATCATCGCCGACCAGTTCCAGGATGGTGTCCCAGGCTATTATTCGAACGAGTTCATGGTGCTGAAAGACGGTCCCATCCACACGATCGATGACATGAAGGGCCACATCGCTGCCGACAACGCCACCGGCAGCGCCATCGACATGGCCCTTCGCGCCATGCTCAAAAAGCACGGGCTTGAAGACAAGCGCAACGTCACCATCATCGAGGCGCCGTTTCCCGCGATGCCGGCGATGTTGACGGACCACAAGGTGGACCTCATCGCGGCGCTGCGGACCTTTACCGCCGATCCCGCGGTTCTCGCTTATTCGCGTCCGCTTTTCACTCAGGGCGAAGCCATGGGCCGCTCGCAAATGGGGCTTCTGGCCGCGCGCGCGCCGTTTCTCGAGAAGAACCGCGCGGCGGTCGTCGATTATCTCGAGGACGAGCTGCGGGAGCTGCGCTGGTACAGCGACCCGGCCAATCACGACGAGGTGGTGCAGATCATCGCCACGTTCAGCAAGGTGCCGCCCGCCGCACTCGCGCGCTGGATCTACATCCCCAAGGAAGACCTCTATCACGATCCGCAAGGGCTTCCCGACCTCGATGCGCTGCAATCCAACATCGAGCTGCAGCGCGACCTGGGATTCCTGAAAAGCGACCTCGACGTGAGGAAACTCGCCGACCTCAGCTACGTGAAGGAAGCCGCGCAGCGCTTGAAATGACGAGCAAGGACCGGCGAGCTTGTGCCCTTGCCGGACCGGTTTATACTCGCGCCAACGATAAAGGGTGAGACGCCATGAAAGTCTGCATGTTCCACCTGATGCCGTATCGCGACCTGCCGGCCGATTTCACCCAGCGCTACAACTCGGCCTATATCGATCCCGGCTGGTTCGATGTCGCGGACGCAGACAAGGTTGGTCAATACTACAACTGGACGCTCGACGAGATGGTCTATGCGGCGAAGGCCGGAATGCACGGGCTTTGCACCAATCAGCATCACCAGAATGTCTATGGCTTCATGGCCAATCCAAGCTTGATGGGTGCCACGTTGGCAAAGCTCACCCAGGGCCAGGACGTCGCCATCATCCAGATCGGCTCGACGCTCCCCTCGACCAGCCCGCCGACCCGCGTCGCCGAAGAATACGCGATGATCGACTGCATCAGCGGCGGCCGGCTGGTCGCGGGATTCCCGACCGGACTTCCGACCGATGCGACGATCTCGAACGGCGTCGTGCCGATCGACCAGCGCGAACGCTTCCGCGAGGCGCTCTCGCTCGTCGTCAAGGCATGGTCGTCGAAAGAGACCTTCGCCTGGAACGGCAAGCATTATCAGCTTCCGATGGTCAATCTGTGGCCGCGCCCGATCCAACAGCCGCATCCGCCGATCTGGATCCCGGGTTCCGGCATCTCGTCGACCGCCGAATATGTGGTCGAGCGCGACGACTGTTTCTGCAGCCTGAATTATTTCGGCATCCGCAACGCCGAGGCGGTGGGTGACCGGTTCTGGGAGCTGGTGGACAAGAAGGGCCGCGATACCAATCCATTCCGCTTCAGCTTCTTGCAGCTGATCGGCGTGTCGGAGACCGATGCCGAGCACGAGGAATATGCGCGGCACGCCGAGTATTTCTTCCACAACCTGCTGTCGACGCCGTCTTATTACCAGGCGATCCCCGGCTGCATCGAGTATGACGCGCTGCAGCTCGCGATGCAGAATCCGGCGCGCGCGGTCAATCTCCGCTCGCTCTCCTATAAGGACCTGGTCGACCGCGGCTTCGTCATCACCGGCAGCCCGAAGCGCGTTCGCGAGCAGCTTCTGGACGGGGTGAAGCGGTTGCGCCTCGGCCATCTCTTGGCGCTTCTCCATTTCGGGTCGATGCCGACCGAGCTTTGCCGCAAGAACATCGATCTGTTCTGCCGCGAGGTGCTCCCCTACATCGAGGATCTTTGGGACGACGAGTGGGAGGATCGCTGGTGGCCCGAACGCTTGCGCCAAAAGCGCAAGGTCGCCGCGATGGCGGGCGCGGCCGCTTCCTGAGCCGGTGGCACCCATGGCGTCATTCGAGGAACGTCCGGTCCGCCTCTGGCAAGGCGGCATAGAGACCGAGATCGAGATCGGCGGCAGCGGACCGCCGCTCGTCTATTTCCACGGCCCATGGGGTCTCCGGCACGACCGCGCGTTCATCGCGTCGTTGGCGGCGACACACCGCGTCTATGCGCCAAAACATCCCGGGACGGGCCGCACCGATCACGAGGCCGCGCACAAGATCGACAACTGGCTCGACCTCATGGTCTATTACGACGAGTTGCTGGATGTTCTGGGCCTCGAACGCGTCGCGCTTGTCGGTCATTCCTTTGGCGGTCTCGTCGCGGCGGAACTCGCGGCGACGTTTCGCGCGCGTGCCGCTCGTCTGGTCCTGATCGATCCGGTCGGGCTTTGGCGCGATGATCTGCCGGTCACCAACTGGATGGTGCTCGAGGAAGGAAAGCGCTTGCGAGCGCTCTTCGCCGATCCCGCCGGTGCCGCCGCCAAGCGATTTTCGGTTCCGCCCGACGACGCCGCGGCCCGCGTCGCCGCCCAGGTCGAGTTCGTGTGGGCGCAGGCCTGCACCGGGAAGCTCGTGTGGCCGATCCCGGACAAGGGATTGAAGAAGCATCTGCACCGCGTCGCCGCGCCGACCCTGATCATCTGGGGCAAGGAAGACGGCATCATCAATCGTGCCTATGCCGGCGAGTTCGCAAGCCGCATCGCCGGCTCGCGCGTCGAGCTCGTCGATGGCGCCGCGCACATGCCGCACCTCGAAGCGCCGGAGACGGTGGCGCGCCTGGTGCGGGGATTTCTGGAGGGCTGATCGGACAGGGGTGGGACCAAGAAACGATGAGGCCGAAAAAGGCGTCACGCGAAACCAGCGCAAGGGAGGCGCACCATGGCTACCTCGACAGCGGACATTGCCGCGGCACCGGCGAAAGCGGGCGACAGGTGGACATCCTATAGCATCATCGTTCTCGCGATCTGCATTCTCGGCTGGGCGTTTGACGTCTACGAGATGACGGTGATGCAGCTCGCGACGCCGCTCCTCATCAAGGAGTGGGGCATCACGCCGGCGACGATGGGCACGGTGACGACGGTGTCGCGCTGGCTCGGCCTCATCGGCACGTTCGTGTTTCCGGCGCTTGCCGATCTTTATGGCCGCAAGCCGGTGCTGATCTGGTCGATCCTCGGCTATGCCCTGTTGACCGGCCTGACCGGCTTCTCGACGGGCTGGATCACCTTGCTGATCTTCACCTCGTTCTCGCGGATTGCGCTGTCGGGCGAGAATCCCGTCGGCATGGTGATGGTGACCGAGACGGCGCCGCGGCGATGGCGCGCGACCGCCTTGGGCGGTCTCGTCGGCGGCTATCCATTCGGATACATGCTGTGCTCGCTCTCGGCGCTCGTCGTGGTGCCCATGTTCGGGTGGCGGGGGCTCTATTTCCTTGGCATCGCGCCGGCGCTGCTGGTGTTCTGGGTCTGGCGCGGCATCAAGGAAAGTCCGCGCTTCGACCATGTGACGGCGGCGATGGTCCGGGCCGGATTGAAGAAGCAGCTCGACATCCTGTCGCCGTGGCGCGACTACCCGCGCGACATGCTGATCGCGTCGCTCTGCTACTTCCTCTATCTCTTCACCTGGATCGGGTGGTCGGCCTGGATGCCGTTCTTCCTGGCAAACGAGAAGCATCTCGGATTCCAGACAACGTCTTCCTACCTCTCGATCTGGATGTTCGTCGCGATCGCGGCCTATTGGATTTGCGGCTGGCTGTGCGACACGTTCGGGCGGCGCATCGTCATCCCGGTGTTCGTGATCCCGGCCGCGGTGCTGCTCGTGTGGCTGGGCTCGCTCACCAGCGCGTCGAGCCTGTTCTGGGTGGGGCTTGCCGCTAATTTCCTGATCACCGGCAGTTTCGGCACCGGCCTTGGCTACACGGCCGAGCTGTTCCCGACGCAAATCCGCGGCACCGCGGTCGGCGCCTCGTTCGCCTGCGGCACGGCCGGCGCGTCGTTCGCGCCGATGATCATGGGGATCATCGCAACCCACAATTCGATCGCGGCGAGCCTGCCGCTTCTCGCGGTGTCGTTCTTCCTGATCGGTCCGCTTTTCATCTGGTTCGCGCGGGACGTGACGCGGAAGGACCTGACCGATTTCGTCGGCGAGAATATGGGGGAGGGCGGCCGGGCCTAGGCGCTAGCGCTTGGGCAACGGTACGGCATAGCGGGCATCGACCACCTCGCCGAGCTTGGGCTCGGCCTTCACCTCGCCCTGGTCGTGGAACCAGGCGATCTGATGCGCGATGTCGGCGACGTCGAGCCGTGCGTCGGCGTCGATCCACGGGATCGCCTGGTCGATCTGCTCGGGCGACTGACCGGTATATTTCGCGAGGATCGCCAGGATCGCCGGTGCGGTCGGCCCGTCGCGGCGCGCCTCGTCCGCGCCGGCAAAAGCGTCGTGATAGTCGCGCGCCCCTTTGCGGTAGGCGGCGAGGAAGCGCTCGACCGTGTCGTGGCGGTCGTTCGCCGTCTTGGTCGATGCGAAAGCGGCGTTCGCCTGCCCATAGGGCACCATGTCGCCGACCCAGCCAAGAAGCTTCGCCTGGCCCTTGCCCAGGATCACCATGGCCGGCGTGACCAGGAACACCGCCGCGTCGGTCTGGCCGCCCGCGATCGCGCTCGACATGTTCGGGTTCGATTGCAGCGCCAGGACTCGGACGCTTTTCGGATCGAGATGATAATGCTCGACCGCGAGCGCGATGTCGTAATCGAGCATGCCGCCGCGCTGCGTCACCGCCACGCTATGGCCGGCGAGAGCGGGGATCGATCTGAGGCCACCGTCCCAGGCGCGGTTCGAGGCGAGATAGCCCGCGTTCTTGAAGCCCGGCATCTCACGGTTGCCGGCGGCGATGATCTTGAGCGCGCCTTGTGCGGCAAGGCTGTAGAAGCCGGCGGAAAGACCGGTCAGGCCAAAATCGATGGCGCCCGACGCCGCGGCGACCGCGATCGGCTCGGCCGCGTCGATATAGACAAGCCGGGCGTCGAGCCCTTCGGCGGCGAAATAGCCGCGGTCGGCGGCGATGAAGATCGGGCCGACCGCAAGCGTCTTCACGATCCCGATCTTTATCGGCTCGGCGGCGGTTGCGGCGCATCCGAGGGCAAGGAAGAGGCAGGAAGAGAGAAGAAGGTGCTTCATGGGCCGGCGATCCGCCTCTGTTGCGGGCTGAGGTTCCCTGGACTTAAATCGCCGTGCCTCACTTTGGCAAGGCGAGGAGGAAACGGCATGAAGCTTCAGCTCAGCATCGCGCTCACCAACAATCCCCGGACATGGCCGGTGCTCGACGGCCGGGTGAAGCCCGACGCGATCGACCTTGTGACGACCGTGCTTGGCCCGTCCGAGATGTTCTGGCGGCAGCTTCGGTTTGCCGAGTTCGACGTGTCCGAGATGTCGGTCTCCTCGCTTCTCATGGCGCGCAGCAAGGGCGACGAGCGCTGGGTCGGCATTCCCGTCTTCACGACGCGGCGCTTTTTCCACACCGGCCTGCTGGCGCGGCGCGATGCGCATATCGACACGCCCGCGGATCTGAAAGGAAAGCGGGTCGGCGTGCCCGAATACCAGCAAACCGCCGCGCTTTGGACCCGCGGCGTGCTTCAGCACGAGTTCGGCGTGAAATCGCAGGACATGGAATATTGGATGGAGCGGCCGCCCGAGCGCAGCCACGGCGGCGCCACCGGCTTTGCGCCGCCGCCCGGCGTGACATTGCATTACGTGCCGCCCGACAAGAGCATCGGCTCGATGATGCTGTCGGGCGAGCTGCAGGCGGCGATCCACTACAATACCAGCGTGCCCGGCGGCCTCATCGACCGCAGCACGGCCGACCTGCGCACCCATCCCGACATCAAGTCGGTCTTCCCCGATCCCTTTGCCGAAGGCCTGCGCTTCCTCAAGAAGACCGGCATCTATCCGATCAATCACGGCATGGTCGTGAAGCGCGAGATCGCCGAGAAATATCCTTGGGTCGTCCTCAATCTCCTGAAGGCGTTCATCCGGGCGGCCGAGATCGCCGACGCCGAGCGGATGGAGCATGTCCATTATTATTTCGAGACCGGCGCGATCCCACGCGAGGCCCGGGAAGCGGTGGCGGCGCCGATCATCCGTCACGGCATGCTCGCCAACCGCAAGGTGATCGAGACCGCCGCGGTGTGGTCGCATGAGCAGGGCCTGACCCCACGCGTCATGCGGCTCGACGAGATTTTCGCCGAGAGCACGTTCGACCACTGAGCCCGCGACCGGGGCGTCACATCGTCAGCAACACCTTGCCGACATGGGCGCCGCTTTCGAGCCGCTCGTGCGCGCGGGCGACTTCGGTGAACGGAAAGGTCGAGTCGATCACGGGCGTGAAACGGCCGTCTTCGATCAGGGGCCACACCGCCTTCCGCACCGCCGCGGTGAGCCGCCCTTTCTCCGCGACCGGGCGCGGCCGGAGCCGCGATCCCGTGACGATCGCCATGCGATCCTGCACCAGGGTGCAGTCGAGCGGCACCTTGCCGCCGAGCTTGAACGCGATCATGACGAGCCGCCCGCCTTCGGCCAGGATCGTCAGGTCGCGATTGAGATAGTCGCCGCCCACCATGTCGAGGATCACGTCGACGCCGGCGCCCTTGGTCTCGTCATTGATGACGGCGACGAAATTGTCGTCGCGGTAGTTGATCGCGCGGCGCGCGCCCAGGCTTTCGCAACGGCGGCATTTTTCTGCCGTGCCGGCGGTCGCAAAGACCGTGGCGCCCAGCGCATGGGCAAGCTGGATCGCGGTCGTGCCGATGCCGCTCGCGCCGCCATGGACGAGAAGCCGATCCCCTGGCTTGAGCGCGCCCAGCTCGAACACGTTCGACCAAACGGTCATCGCGCATTCCGGCAGCGCCGCCGCCTCGACGAGGCTGAGGCGCCGTGGCGCCGGAAGGCATTGGACCGCCGGCACCGCGCAATATTCGGCATAGCCGCCGCCGATCAGAAGCGCCGCGACCTTGTCGCCGACCCGCCACTCCGAAACGCCGGCGCCGATATCAACCACCTCGCCGGCCGCCTCGAGGCCGAATATGTCGGTGGCGTTGGGCGGCATGCGATAGCGCCCCATCCGCTGGCCTAGATCGGCGCCGTTGAGGCCCGCGGCCGCGATCTTGATCAGCACCTCGCCCCGATCGGGCTGCGGGATCGGCCGGTCCACCAGCGTCAAGGCTTCGGGCCCGCCCGGTTTCTCGACGATGACGGCCTTCATGGTCTGCGCATTGGTCATGTCCCGCGTTTCCCCATTCTCGACGGTGGAAGCATGCGGCAGCCGGGAGCCGTGGACAAGCATCCGCTGGTGCGGGACAATCTTTGGCGTTGCTTTGCGAAAGAGGCCGCCATGGATGACACGATCGCGCCGCTGACCCTCCGGAGCGAAGCGAGGGCCCGCCCCAGGCTCGATTTCCAGGAGCATTTGGCGGCGCTCGACGCGGCCGGTCTCCTTGTGCGTGTCGATCGTCCCATCAACAAGGATACCGAGCTCCACCCG
>DATJLY010000388.1:0-2501 GCA_035509095.1 Allostellaceae bacterium
CGGGGAATACGCCTTCGCCATTGTTCCCGCGTTTCAGGGCGCGCCCGGCCTGAACACCCGGATCTTTCATTCGACGCCGGAAGTGCTGGTGTCGAGACGCAACTCGCGCCGGGCGCATATGACGCCGATCCGGCTCAGGGACGTGGGCCCCCTCGATCTGCTCTTGCCGAGTCCGCCGAACACCAGGCGGCGAACGCTCGACACCTACCTCGCCTCCAACGGCGTTCGCGTGCGGCGAGTGCTGGAAATCGATTCGATGTTCGGCGCGCTTGATCTCATCGCAAGCACCGATTGGGTAAGCATCTTCCCCGGGATCATGATGGCCTCGGACATCGATCGCGACCTGTTCACCATCAACGTCATCGTCGGGCCGCAATTGATTCTCGATCTCGTGCTGATCGAGCCGTTGCGCCAGCCGATGGGGCCCCTGGCCGAGACCTTCCTCAGGCTTTTGGAGCGCGAGACCGCCCGCATCGGCGCCCGCCTGGCGATAGTCCCGGCGGCCGTCGCTCAGGGCGAGCGCGTGCGCGGTCGGATGCGGGCCGAAGGCGGAGCGGACCACGCGACATCGGGCGGCGGCGCGTGGCCGCGGCCCGATCGCGGGCGCCGACTCAAACCCTCCGTCGCGGGCGGAACCCTCGAACAGGCGAAGACAACGGAGGCGCCAGCCTCGTGAGAGCCGCAGAGCGGCGACCTGGCATAGCGCCGGTTTATCCTGACCTCGATTTCCTTCCTCGCCCCGCCGCCCGATGGCCGCATCAAGATTCCTGATGCGGCGCGACAGATAAATTCATTTCTGCGGATCGCCAGGGCGGCGGTACTTTGTTCAAAGCAAGACTGCGGTCAGCGCGGCGATCCTGCCGATGAGACGAGAGGAATCCCCATGGGAGCGAATTTTGGCGTTGCCGGCATGGACTGGCAGCAGCGGGTCAATTGGGACCGCCTGCGCGAATACCGCATCGAGCGCGCGCGCGCGATGATGAAGAAGCACGGCCTCGGCGCCATGCTGTGCATGTATGACGAGAATGTGCGCTACATCACCGGCACGCTCACTCCGGGCTGGAATCGGCTGAAGCCCGGATTGCGCTACGCCATGCTGTGCGGCGATGGGCGCCCGATCCTGTTCGAGCAGGGCGACATCGGCTTCCAGATCGAACGGCACAGCCCATGGATTCCGAAGGAGAACGTGCGTCACTCGTTCGCCTGGATCAAAGGCGCCGCGGGTCCCGCCTCGACGCAGCAAGTCAACAAGTTCACCCGCGCGGTCATGCAGGCGATGCGCGAGCATGGCGTCGCCGGCCAGAAGCTCGGGGTCGACTTCGTCGACATCAATATGATCAACATCTTCAAGGAGAACAACATCAATTGGGTCGACGGCATGACGCCGATGATGGAGGCCCGCGCGGTCAAGAGCGAGGACGAGCAGGAGTGCTTCCGCATCGTCGGCGCGATCGGCGACGCCACCCATTGGGAGTGCATGAAATTCCTGCGGCCCGGGATCACCGAGAACCAGGTGACCGCGCATCTGATGGAATATCTCTACAATATTCCCGGCATGGAGGACGTCGAGGACGTGATCGTCTCGTCGGGGCCAAACACCTGGCCCAACTGGCGCAACTTCTCCGACCGCATCATCCAGCCGGGCGACATCGTGTTCATGGACTTGGCCGCGCTCACCTGGAACGGATACAAGTCCTGCTATTACCGCACCTATTGCGTCGGCAAGGAGCCGACCGCGGAGCAGAAGGAGACCTACGCGACCGCCCTCGGCTGGCTCTATGACTCGATCGGCGCGGTCAAGGTCGGCGCGACCACGCGCGACATCGCGCTCAAGTGGCCATCGGCCCAGGAAACCTGGGGCTACGAGGACGAGGACCAGGCTGCGGCGAATCTCTGGGGCCACGGGCTTGGGCTCGCGCAATACGATCCGCCGGTGATCTCGCGCATCTGGTCGCTCGACCATCCGATCGAGATCCAGGAAGGCATGACCTTCGCGCTCGAGACGCAGCACGGCAAGCGGTTTCGCTATGGCGTGCGCATCGAGGAAATGTTGATCGTGAAGAAGAGCGACATCGAGATCGTCTCCAACTTCCCGGTGAAGCAGATCACCGTGGTCGATCCGATCCCCGGCTACGGAGACCATGTGAGATAGGTGCGCGACCGTCGATGTCCGACTTCATCATAAAGCTTGAGCACCCGGCAGCCGTGCGCGCCGACGAGGTCGGCGGCAAGGCCGCCAATCTCGCGCGTCTCGCGCGCGCGGGCCTGCCGACGCCGGGCGGGTTCGCGATGACGGCGGCCGCGTATCGCCGCCAGCTTCGCCATCTCGGCCTCGACGGCGACGTCCGCGCTTATGAGGAGGGGGACTTCTCCACCCGACTCAGGCTGTCGGTGAAGGTGCGGCTCGCGCTCTACCAGGGGTCGATCGCGCCGGCGATCCTCGAGCCGCTTCTCGAGGCCTGGCGCGCCCAGCGCGCGGCGGCGCCGCTCGCCGCGGTGCG
>DATJLY010000389.1:0-3528 GCA_035509095.1 Allostellaceae bacterium
CGTGGTCACCGCCATCGGCGTCACGGCCGCGCAATTGGTTGCCGGTGCGGTCGTCATCGAGCAGGTTTTCGGCCTGCCCGGCGTCGGTCAATTGATGCTCAATGCCATCTATCACCGCGACTATACGCAAGTCCAAGCAACTGTATTGGTCGTCACGACCCTCGTCGTCCTGATCAATATCCTGGTCGACTTCAGCTACTACCTGCTCGACCCGAGGATCCAGCAACATGGTTGATCTGCGCTCGACGGTCATTGACGCGCCCGGCCGGCCGGCCGTGCAAGGGGACGAGGTTGCGGTCGGCGAGCTGTCCGCAATCGCTTCCGAGCGGTCACGGCTTCGCCTGAACCTGCCTTTGGTCGTGGGCGCGGCGATCGTGCTGTTGGCGATGGCACTGGCGTTGGCCGCCCCTTGGGTGACCGCGCATGATCCGTTGGCGATCGCCGATGCGCCGCTGTCGCCGCCCTCGAGCCAACATCTATTGGGAACCGACCAGCTCGGTCGCGACGTCTTCGCGCGCATTCTCTACGCGGCGCGCAGCTCGCTCAGTGTCGCCTGCTTGAGTGCCGCGCTTGCGTTCGCGTCCGGCACGGTGATCGGCCTCGCCGCCGGCTACAGCACCGGCCTGCTCGACGCAGGCATGATGCGTATCCTTGACGTTCTGCAAGCTTTTCCCGCCCTTCTTTTGGCGATCGCTCTGGTTGCCGCGCTTGGACCGAACCTGATGAACCTGGTCTTGACGATGGGTCTGCTGTTCATGCCGCGTTTCGCCCGCATCGCGCGCGCCTCGACCCTGTCGGTTCGTGAGCGGGACTATATTGCGGCAGCCATTGGCCTGGGCGTGTCCCGCGCGCGGACGATGTACCGGCATGTGCTGCCGAATATCGCGGCGCCGCTGATCGTCGAGGCGTCGCTGACGGTGACCCTGGCGATCCTGACCGAGGCCTCTCTGTCGTATCTCGGGCTGGGCGTGCAGCCGCCCGATCCGACTTGGGGCGGAATGATCGCCGACTCGACGGCGGTGATGGCGCTTGCTCCATGGCTCGCGCTCAGCCCAGGGATTGCAATCGTGTTTGTCGTCGTCGGCTTCAACCTCTTGGGCGACGGCCTTCGCGATGCATTGGACCCGCGAGGCTGATCAATCCGTGGCAACACAATCTCCTGAGATGACCGATCTACCATCTGATATCCATTGGGCGTCCGCTTGGCAGCTCCGCCACGCCATCGTCGCACGGCGTTTGTCGGCGACTGAAGTCGCTCGCCATTTCATCGCACGGATCGAGGCTCTCGATTCACGCATCCACTCATTCATTACGCTGTCGGCCGATGCTGCGCTCGACCAGGCACAGGCTGTCGACCGGCGCATCGCTCGCGGCGAGGCCGTCGGTCCGCTGGCGGGGGTGCCGGTGTCGATCAAGGATCAATTCTGGACGAAGGGAATCCGTACGACCGGCGGCTCCTGCGTCTATGCTGATCATGTGCCGCAGGAGGATTCGCTGCATGTCGCGCGGGTGAAGGCGGCCGATGGCGTCATCATCGGCAAGACCAACACCCCTGAATTCGGCATGTTCTGGCGCACGGTCGGCGGCGTCGCGCCGGAATGCGTCAATCCCTGGGATTCGAGACGCACCTCCGGCGGGTCGAGCGGCGGCGCGGCGGCCAGCGTATCAGCCGGCTTCGGTCCCCTGGCGCTTGGCAGCGATGCCGGCGGATCGATCAGGCTGCCCTCGGCGATGTGCGGGGTGCTGGGTGTCTTGCCCAGCAACGGTCGCGTGCCGCGGCACGGCGCGTTCGGCAGCACGATCTTCTTTTCGGGCGTCGGCCCGATCACCCGCGACGTGCGCGATGCAGCCATCTTCCTGCACCTGCTCGCGCAGCCCTCGGTTGACGATCCCCTGTGCCGGATGGACGAGGTGCCCGATTATCCCGCAGAGCTCGATGACGGCGTCGCGGGATTGCGGCTCGGATGGTGGGAGGATCGGAGCCTCTCGACCCTGCTCGACCCCGCCGTCATTGGCACGATAAAAAAGGCAGCTCTTGGTCTGAGCTCGCTCGGCGCGACCTTTGCCGATGATTCCGTGACGCTCGACACGGACGGCATCGATGAGGCGTGGAAGGTGCTCGACTTCGTCGACCGCTAC
The DNA here is from genome assembly GCA_035509095.1 of Allostellaceae bacterium. Taxonomy (GTDB): domain Bacteria; phylum Pseudomonadota; class Alphaproteobacteria; order ATCC43930; family CGMCC-115725; genus DATJLY01. The sequence continues at coordinate 2,140 of DATJLY010000389.1, forward strand.
GCCGCGTTGGGAGAGGAGCTCTATGCGGATGCGGCGGCGCGCCGCAAGCTGACGCAGTATGCGCGGGTCAGATTCGCGGATGCGAAGCGCGTCAGCGGCGCCCGCTATTCGCGCGCCGTGCGCCGGCGGGCCGAATTCATCCGCTCACTCGAAAGCGCCTTTCGCCACTGCGATCTCGTGCTGTCGCCGACCCTCGGCCTCACGGCGCCCGTCATCGATTCCGTCGGCCCGGCCCAGCGCATACCGGCGCTGGTCGCTTACACTTTGGCAGTCAATCTCGCGGGCTTTACCGCGGCCTCGATTCCGTGCGGCTTCGTCGATGGCCTGCCCGTGGGCTTGCAGGTGATCGCCCGACCCAATCAGGAGGCGCTCGTCCTGCGCGCCTGTCGTGCCTATGAGCAGGCTTGGCCGTGGATCGGGCGCAAGCCGGTGATGTGATCAAGAGCAGGAGAGTTCAATGGAGAATTATTCGGCACTTTTCGATTTGACCGGCAAGCGCGCCCTCGTCATTGGTGGGGCGAGCGGCATCGGGCGCGCCAGCTGCTTCGGCCTGGCGAGCTTCGGCGCCCATGTCGTGTGCGGCGATATCGATCTGGCGAATGCCCGCGAGACCGCCGCGTCGATCGCCGACGCAGGACGGAGCGCAGAGGCAATCCACGTCGATCTCGGCGATGCCAGCAGCATCGCCAAGGCCGCCGCAGCCGCCGGTGTTCCCGATGTGCTGCTCGTCACGCCCGCGATCAATGTGCGCAAGCGGGTCGTCGACATCAGCGATGACGAATTCGACCGCGTGGTCGGTTTGAACCTGAAGGGCACGTTCCGGGTGCTTCGGACCTTCGCGCCGCGCATGGCCGAACGCGGCCGCGGCAGCATCATCGCCTGTTCGAGCGTGCGCGCCCAGGTCGTGGAGCCGGGTCAGGGCGTCTATGCCGCAACCAAGGCCGGAACCCTGCAACTGGTGCGGGCGCTGGCGGCCGAATTCGGCGAGCGCGGCGTTCGGGCGAACGTGATCGCGCCCGGCGTCGTCGAGACGCCGCTGACCCGCCAGATCAAGCAGGACAAGGCGTGGTATCAGGCCTATGCCGACAAATCCATGCTGCGCCGTTGGGCGAGCCCATCGGAGCTGGTCGGCGCCGTCGTGTTCCTCGCTTCCGAAGCGAGCTCCTACGTCACCGGCTCCTATCTGCTTGTCGATGGCGGATGGACGGCGGCCGACGGGCGGTTCTCGCCGCCGCTCCCCAACAGCACCGGCGCCGCCGGGGGCGACTGAGACGACGACCGTGCCGCTGCTTCAGGTTCAAAATCTGCGGACCTATTTCGACACGCGATACGGCGTGATGAAAGCGGTCGACGGGGTCGATTTCGAGGTCGCGGAGGGCCGGACGCTCG
>DATJLY010000390.1:0-2740 GCA_035509095.1 Allostellaceae bacterium
CGAGCGTCCGGCCCTCCGCGACCTCGAAATCGACCCCGTCGACCGCTTTCATCACGCCGTATCGCGTGTCGAAATAGGTCCGCAGATTTTGAACCTGAAGCAGCGGCACGGTCGTCGTCTCAGTCGCCCCCGGCGGCGCCGACGCTGTTGGGGAGCGGCGGCGAGAACCGCCCGTCGGCCGCCGTCCAACCACCATCGACAAGCAGGTAAGAGCCGGTGACGTATGAGCTCGCTTCCGAAGCGAGGAACACGACGGCGCCGACCAGCTCCGATGGGCTCGCCCAACGGCGCAGCATGGATTTGTCGGCATAGGCCTGATACCAGGCCTTGTCCTGCTTGATCTGGCGGGTCAGCGGCGTCTCGACGACGCCGGGCGCGATCACATTCGCCCGAACGCCGCGCTCGCCGAATTCGGCCGCCAGCGCCCGCACCAGTTGCAAGGTTCCGGCCTTGGTTGCGGCATAGACGCCTTGGCCCGGCTCCACGACCTGGGCGCGCACGCTGGAACAGGCGATGATACTGCCGCGGCCGCGTTCGGCCATGCGCGGCGCGAAGGTCCGAAGCACCCGGAACGTGCCCTTCAGGTTCAAACCGACCACCCGGTCGAATTCCTCATCGCTGATATCGACGACCCGCTTGCGCACATTGATCGCGGGGGTGATGAGCAGGACGTCGGGAACACCGGCGGCCGCAGCGGCCTTGGCGATGCTGCTCGCATCGCCGAGATCGACATGGATTGCTTCGGCGCTCCGTCCGGCTTCGGCGATCGACGCGGCGGTCTCGCGGGCATTCGCCAGATCGATATCGCCGCACACGACATGGGCGCCGAAGCTCGCCAGGCCGAAGCTGCTGGCGCGCCCGATGCCGCTCGCCGCGCCAATGACAAGAGCACGCTTGCCGGTCAGGTCGAAAAGTGCCGAATAATTCTCCATTGACGCTCCTCCTTTTGTCACATCATACCGGCTTGTGCCCAATCCACGGCCAAGCCTGCTCATAGGCACGACAGGCGCGCAGTACGAGCGCCTCCTGATTGGGTCGGGCAATCACCTGCAAGCCCACGGGCAGGCCATCGACGAAGCCGCACGGAATCGAGGCCGCGGTAAAGCCCGCGAGATTGACCGCCAAAGTGTAGGCGACCAGCGCCGGTATGCGCTGGGTCGGGCCGACGGATTCGATGACCGGCGCGGTGAGGCCGAGGGTCGGCGACAGCACCAGATCGCAGTGGCGAAAGGCGCCCTCGATTGAGCGGATGAATTCGGCTCGCCGGCGTACGGCCTGCGAATAGCGGGCGCCGCTGACGCGCTTCGCATCCGCGAATCTGACCCGCGCATACTGCGTCAGCTTGCGGCGCGTCGCCGCATCCGCATAGAGCTGCTCGCCCAACGCGGCGTAGCGGTCGACGAAGTCGAGCACCTTCCACGCCTCATCGATGCCGTCCGTGTCGAGCGTCACGGAATCATCGGCAAAGGTCGCGCCGAGCGAGCTCAGACCAAGAGCTGCCTTTTTGATCGTGCCAATGACGGCGGGGTCGAGCAGGGTCGAGAGGCTCCGATCCTCCCACCATCCGAGCCGCAATCCCGCGACGCCCTCATCAAGCTCAACGAGATAATCGGGCACCTCATCCATCCGGCATAGAGGATCATCAGCCGAGGGCTGCGCGAGCAGGTGCAGGAAGATGGCGGCATCGCGCACATCGCGAGTGATCGGGCCGACGCCCGAAAAGAAGATCGTGCTGCCGAACGCGCCGTGCCGCGGCACGCGACCGTTGCTGGGCAAGACACCCAGCACCCCGCACATCGCCGAGGGCAGCCTGATCGATCCACCGGCATCGCTGCCAAGCGCCAGAGGACCGAAGCCGGCTGATACGCCGGCCGCCGCGCCGCCGCTCGACCCGCCCGAGGTGCGTCGCGAATCCCAGGGATTGAGACATTCCGGCGCGACGCCGCCGACGGTGCGCCAGAACATGCCGAATTCAGGGGTGTTGGTCTTGCCGATGATGATGCCATCGGCCGCCTTCACCCGCGCCACATGCAGCGAATCCTCCTGCGGCACATGATCAGCATAGACGCAAGAGCCACCGGTGGTACGGATTCCCTTCGTCCAGAATTGATCCTTGATCGACACCGGCACGCCCGCCAGCGGGCCGACAGCCTCGCCGCGAGCGATGCGCCGGTCGACAGCCTGTGCCTGATCGAGCGCAGCATCGGCCGACAGCGTAATGAATGAGTGGATGCGTGAATCGAGAGCCTCGATCCGTGCGATGAAGTGGCGAGCGACTTCAGTCGCCGACAAACGCCGTGCGACGATGGCCTGGCGGAGCTGCCAGGCGGACGCCCAATGGATATCGGATGGTAGATCGGTCATCTCAGGAGTTTGTGTTGCCACGGATTGATCAGCCTCGCGGGTCCAATGCATCGCGAAGGCCGTCGCCCAAAAGGTTGAAGCCGACGACGACAAACACGATTGCAATCCCCGGGCTGAGCGCGAGCCATGGAGCAAGCGCCATCACCGCCGTCGAATCGGCGATCATTCCGCCCCAAGTGGGGTCGGGCGGCTGCACGCCCAGCCCGAGATACGACAGAGAGGCTTCGGTCAGGATCGCCAGGGTCACCGTCAGCGACGCCTCGACGATCAACGGCGCGGCGATATTCGGCAGCACATGCCGGTACATCGTTCGCGCACGGGACACGCCCAGCCCGATGGCTGCCGCGATATAGTCCCGCTCACGCACCGACAGGGT
>DATJLY010000391.1:0-3316 GCA_035509095.1 Allostellaceae bacterium
CGAGGGTATGTGGGGGTTCCATAATGAAACCCAGATTCGCGGTTTTGTCGGTGCTGGCGCTTGGCTTTCTTTCCGGGTGCGGCCTGTTCAGCAGCGACCGCCAGGATGTTCTCGGGCGCAACGATCCCGATTACGCCAAACGCACCAACGATCCCTATGGAACCGACCCTGCCTATCAGCAAGGCTATGACGAGCTGGGTGACCGCTTCTCCAGCGCCAACCAGCCCAATCAGGGGCTGGTCTCCCGGGTGTTCGGCAGCGGCGACGAGAATAAAGGCGGCGGCGGCGGTGGGGGCGGCGGCCCTTCCGGCGTGGGGGTGAATTCCTATCTTTGGCGCGCGACGCTCGACACCGTGTCGTTCATTCCGCTCGCATCCGCCGATCCCTTTGGCGGCGTCATCATCACCGACTGGTACAGCCCGCCCGACCGGCCCAACGAGCGGTTCAAGGTCAATGTCTTCATTCTCGGCCGCGAGCTCCGGGCCGACGGCGTGCGGGCCAGCGTGTTCCGTCAGACCCGCGACGCCAACGGCCAATGGGCCGACGCGCCGGTCGATCAGAAGACCGGCACCGATCTCGAGAACGCCATCCTGACGCGGGCGCGCCAGATGCGCCTCAGCACCGCCCAGGCGCAATAGGCCGAGCGTTGCCGCCCGCGGTTACATGACGAGCACGGATCACCGGCCGCAGCGCTATCCCGCCAAGGAGACCGAGGAGAAGTGGCAATCGGTCTGGGCCGAGCGCGGCACTTTCGCGGTCGAGACCGATCCGGCGCGCCCGAAATACTACGTGCTGGAGATGTTTCCCTATCCCTCCGGCCGCCTCCATGTCGGGCATGTGCGCAACTACACGATGGGCGACGTGGTCGCGCGCTACAAGCGCGCGCAGGGCTGGAACGTGCTGCATCCCATGGGCTGGGACGCGTTCGGGCTGCCGGCCGAGAATGCCGCGCGCGCGAGCGGCGATCATCCCGCGCGCTGGACGTATGACAACATCGCGGTGATGCGCGCGCAATTGCGCCGCATGGGTCTTGCCTATGACTGGCGGCGCGAGATCGCGACCTGCCATCCCGACTATTACCGCCACGAACAGAAGATGTTCCTGGACTTCCTCAAGGCGGATCTCGCCTACCGCCGGGAATCCTGGGTCAATTGGGACCCGGTCGAGAACACCGTGCTCGCCAACGAGCAGGTCATTGACGGCCGCGGCTGGCGCTCGGGCGCGCTCGTCGAAAAACGCTTGCTGGCGCAATGGTTCCTGCGCATCACGCGATTTGCCGATGATCTCCTCGCCGGCATCGAGACGCTCGATCGCTGGCCCGAGCGGGTGCGGCTCATGCAGGAGAAATGGATCGGCAAGTCCGAGGGCGCGCGCGTCCGGTTCGCGCTCGACGGGCGGAGCGACCGGCTCGAAGTCTTTACGACGCGCCCTGATACGCTCTTCGGCGCCGCGTTCTGCGCGATCGCGCCGAACCATCCGCTTGCCGAGGAGATCGCGCGCGGCAATCCGGCGCTCGCCGCGTTCATCGCCGACTGCAACCGCATGGGCACGAGCGAAGCAACGCTCGAGCAGGCGGAGAAGAAAGGGTTCGACACCGGCTTGCGGGCGCGTCATCCGTTCCGCGTCGGATGGTCGCTCCCGGTCTATGTCGCGAATTTCGTGCTGATGGAATATGGCGCGGGCGCCATTTTCGGCTGCCCGGCGCATGATCAGCGCGATCTTGATTTCGCGCGCAAATACGACCTGCCGGTGACGCCGGTGGTGCTGCCGCCCGGCGCGGATCCGGCGCGCTTTTCGATCGCCGGCGAGGCCTATACCGAAGAAGCCGGCACGGCCTTCAACTCGGGATTTCTCGACGGGCTTCCGGTCGCGGACGCCAAGCGCGCGGCGATCGCGCGGCTTGAAGAGCTGCAGGCCGGGACCGGCACCATAGCGTTCCGGCTGCGGGATTGGGGCGTGTCGCGGCAGCGCTATTGGGGTTGCCCGATCCCGGTCATCCATTGCCCCGCCTGCGGCATCGTGCCGGTGCCCGAAGCGGATTTGCCGGTCCGGCTGCCGGAGGATGTAAGCTTCGATCAGCCCGGCAATCCGCTGGCGCTGCATCCGACCTGGAAGCACGTCACCTGCCCCGCATGCGGCGGCCCCGCCGAGCGCGAGACCGACACGTTCGACACGTTTTTCGAATCGTCGTGGTATTTTGCGCGCTTCTGCTCGCCGCGCGCGGAGACGGCGTTCAATCGCCGCGATGTCGATTACTGGCTGCCGGTCGATCAGTATATCGGCGGCATCGAGCACGCCGTGCTGCATCTTCTCTATGCGCGGTTTTTCACGCGCGCGCTCGCGGCATGCGGCTATCTGGGCGTCACCGAGCCGTTCGCCGGCCTTTTCACCCAAGGCATGGTGTGTCACGAGACCTATCGCGACGCCGATGGCAATTGGCTCTTCCCCGAAGAGGTCGTGCGCACGGACGGCGCGCTTTCCGACGGCGCGAGGCGTCCCGTGATCGCGGGCCGTCTCGAGAAAATGTCGAAGTCGAAGAAGAACGTGGTCGGGCTCGAGACCATCGTCGACGCGTTCGGCGCCGACACGGCGCGGCTTTATCTTCTCTCCGACAGCCCGCCCGAACGCGATCTCGAATGGACCGATGCGGGCATCGAGGGCTCGTGGCGCTATGTCAATCGGCTGTGGCGGCTCGTGACGGAACCGCCGGCGCCGCTTGCCGCGCCGGGCGCGGTCATCCCGGCGGCGCTGACGCCGGCGCTCGACGCGCTGCGCCGGCGTGTTCATCGGGCGATCGCCGCCGTGACCGAGGATCTCGACACGTTCCGCTTCAACCGCGGCATCGCGCATATCCGCGAGCTGACCAATGCGATCGAAGAGATCGGGGACGGTGCCGGCGCCGGCGCGGTGCTGCGTGAGGCGATCGAGAGTGCGGTGCGGCTTCTGAGCCCGATGATGCCGCATCTGTGCGAGGAATTGTGGCTTGCGTTGGGGCACACGAGGCTGATCGCCGACGAGCCGTGGCCCAAGGCCGATCCGGACCTTGCGCGCGAGGATCGCGTGACGCTCGCAGTGCAGGTGAACGGCAAGCTGCGCGGCACCGTCGACCTGCCGCGCGACGTGGCCGAAGACGAAGCGCGCGCCGCCGCCCTGGCGCTTGACGCGGTGAAGCGCGCGCTTGAAGGACGCGCGCCGCGCCGGACCATCGTCGTGCCCAATCGGATCGTCAATGTCGTGCTGTAAGGCCGCGGGCCGCGCCACCATTCTCCTGGCGTTGATCCTGCTTCCGCTTGCCGGTTGCGGGTTTCATCCGCTT
>DATJLY010000392.1:0-8716 GCA_035509095.1 Allostellaceae bacterium
GCAGTGAGGGCGCGTCGGGCGAGTACCTTTCGTCAATCAGACGTAACGCGAGCTCTTCGCGCGGTTCGCGCCGCGGGCGTCGACATCGTCAGGGTTGAAATCGACTCGGAATCAGGAAAAATCACGATCGTCTCGGGAACAGTTACGCGCGATACTGAGCAACCATCTGATCTTGACCGGTGGATGGCACATCATGCGAATTCGTCTTAGGGGCTTGAACCGTGTCAAAAAGCGGCTCGCAGATGGCACCATCAGCACCTACTACTATGCTTGGAAAGGAGGCCCGCGCGTTTACGGGCAGCCAGGCAGCCCGGAGTTCATGGCTTCCTTTAACGAGGCAGTCGCGCGCAAGGCAGTGCCGGTTGCCGGCACGCTGTTATCCATTCTCAATGGATTTCAGGCCAGCGAGGATTTTCGCTCCCTCGCGGATCGCACGCGTAGCGATTACGTCGATAAGATCAAGGTGATCGAGCGCAAATTCGGCGACTTTCCGATTTCCGCCCTTACTGATCGCCGCACTCGTGGCGTATTTCTCGGGTGGCGTGATGAGATCGCCTCGGCTTCCCGTCGTCAGGCGGACTATGCGTGGGTCGTGCTGGCGCGCGTACTCTCCTGGGCGCTCAACCGCGGCCTCGTCGCCGCGAACCCATGCCAGAAAGGAGGTCGCGTCTATCGCGGGTCTCGAGCGGAGAAAGTCTGGACTGCAGACGACGAGGCCGTCTTCCTCAAGGCAGCGCCGGTGCACCTTCACCTTCCGCTCCTTCTCGCCTTGTGGACGGGCCAGAGGCAGGGTGATCTGCTGCGGTTGCCGTGGAGCGCCTTCGACGGGACATACATTCGATTGCGTCAGTCCAAGACAGGCGCGCGTGTGGTCATCCCTGTCGGCGCTCCACTTAAAGTGGCGCTAGAAGCCAAACAGAAAACCAAATTGAGCCCGATCATTCTCACAAACATCGAGGGTAAGCCCTGGACGCCAGATGGGTTCCGGTCATCGTGGCGAAAGGCGACCGCCGCGGCCGGAGTTGTCGGCCTGACGTACAATGATCTGCGTGGGACGGCGGTGACGCGTCTTGCCCTCGCGGGGTCGACTGAGGCTGAGATCGCGACCATCACCGGCCATAGCTTACGCGACGTGCGATCGATCCTGGATGCGCACTACCTGCACCGTGATCCTGCGCTCGCGGAGAGTGCGATCCGGAAACTAGAGCTACGGACTGAAAACGGAACGAAATCTCCCAACTGACCGCCCAACTGTTCGTCGATGTTCCAGTGAGCGAAGGCGAATAATCCAATAACATGAAGTGGCTGGGGGACTAGGATTCGAACCTAGACTGGCGGAGTCAGAGTCCGCTGTCCTACCGTTAGACGATCCCCCAGCATGGGAAACGCCGCCCAAATAGCACGCCGCCGGCCGCTTTGAAAGCCGCGGGAGGCTTTGCTAGCATGGCGGGACCGGCGGGGCGCGTTTCGCGCCAGTTCGAGGATCTGCCCTTGGTGATGCCGCTTTTGCCCACCGGCGCTTGGGTCCGCTCCGCGGAGGGGACGCGGGATATCTGCGCTGCGCTTGATCTCGGCACCAATAATTGCCGACTGCTGATCGCGCGGCGTCAGGGCGACGGGTTCCGCATAATCGACGCCTTCTCGCGCATCGTGCGTTTAGGCGAGGGACTGGCCACGACCGGACGGCTGTCCGAGGCCGCGATGGAGCGCACGCTTGGCGCGTTGCGCGTGTGCGCCGGCAAGGTCGCGCGCAGCGGCGCCTGCCGCGCCCGCTACGTCGCTACCGAGGCCTGCCGGCGCGCCGCCAATTGCGGCGATTTCCTGGACCGCGTGCGGCGCGATACCGGCATCGGGATCGAGATCATCTCCAGCGACGAGGAAGCGCGTCTTGTCGTCACCGGCTGCGCCGCGCTGCTCGATCCGGCCTTGCCTCATGGGATCGTGTTCGACATCGGTGGCGGCTCGACCGAGCTCGCCTGGATCGAGATCGAGGGGGCACCGCCGCGTCCCAGGGTGCGGGATTACGTGTCAGTGCCGCATGGCGTCGTGACGTTCGCCGACCGCTATGGCGGACACGCGGTCAGCGAAGCGACCTATGAGGCGATGGTCGAGGAAATCCATGCCGCGCTGGTGCCGTTCGCACGGGGCCACGACACGACCGCATTGATCGCCGCAAACCGGATCCAGCTTCTGGGCAGCTCCGGCACCGTCACCACGCTCGCCAGCGTGCATCTCGACCTGCCGCGGTACGACCGATCGCGCGTCGACGGCTCGACGCTGCGTTTCGGCGACATCGAGCGCATATCGCGGCGCCTCGTGGCGCTTTCCTGGGAAAAGCGCGCGGCCCATCCTTGCATCGGCGACGAGCGGGCCGATCTGGTGCTCGCCGGTTGCGCCATCCTCGAAGCGATCTGCCGGCTTTGGCCGGTCGGATGCCTCGTCGTTGCCGACCGTGGCATCCGCGAAGGCATCCTGCTCGGTCTGTTTCAGGCTGCGGCGTGAGCGTCCGCGTCAAGACGGCGCGGCGGCGTAGCGTCTCATCCACCGGGTGGCTCGCACGGCAGCTCAACGATCCCTATGTCCAACGCGCGCGGCGCGAAGGCTATCGCTCGCGCGCGGCCTATAAGCTCGCCGAGATCGACGACCGGTTCCACCTGCTGCGGCCCGGCATGCGGGTCGTCGATCTGGGCGCGGCGCCCGGAGGATGGACGCAGGTCGCGGCCGCGCGGGTCGCGGCCCCGGCGCGCGGTAAAATCGTTGCCATGGATGTGCTGGCGATGGACCCGGTGCCCGGCGCGATCGTGCTGAACCTCGATTTTTTGGCGCCCGATGCGCCGTCCGCGATCACCGCCGCACTCGGCGAGCGTGCCGACATCGTGCTGTCCGACATGGCGGCGCCGGCGATGGGCCATGCCGCGACCGATCATCTGCGCATCGTTGCCTTGGCGGAGGCGGCCTACGAGTTCGCGCGGGGCGTGCTTGCCCCCGGCGGTTCCTTCGTCGCCAAGGTCTATCAAGGCGGCGCCGAGACGACGCTCCTGCGGCAGCTGAAGCGTGATTTCTCGGCCGTCCGCCACGCGAAGCCGCCGGCGAGCCGAACCGACTCGGCCGAAGTCTATGTGGTGGCGACGGGGTTCCGCGCCGCAGAGTAGAGATGCGCCGGCCGCGCTTCCCTTGCCCGCCCGGTGGTGTATAGTCGGCCGCCAACCCGGTTTGGGAGGCAGCATGGAAATCCGTCAGGCGCTCACGTTCGACGACGTCCTGCTGGTTCCTGCGGCTTCCGCCGTACTTCCGACCGAAACCGATACCCGCACCCGCCTCACGCGTGAGGTGAGCCTGGGAATTCCTGTGATCTCCGCGGCCATGGACACGGTCACCGAAAGCGCGCTCGCCATCGCGATGGCGCAGGCGGGCGGGATCGGCGTCATCCACCGCAACCTCAAGATCAACGGTCAGGCGAACGAGGTGCGCAAGGTCAAGAAATTCGAGGCGGGGATGGTGGTCAACCCCGTCACGATCGACCCCGACGCGACCCTTGCCGACGCGCTGCGGCTGATGGCCGACAACAGGATCTCCGGCATTCCGGTGGTCGAGCCGTCCTCACGGCGGCTCGTCGGGATCGTCACCAACCGCGACGTTCGGTTTGCCACCGATCCCAACGAACCGATCAGCGCGCTGATGACCCGGGACAAGCTCATCACGGTGCGAGAGAATGTGAGCCGCGAGGACGCCAAGCGGCTTTTGCACCAGCACCGGATCGAGAAGCTCATCGTGGTCGATGATGCCTATCGATGCGTCGGGCTCATCACGGTCAAGGACATCGAGAAATCGCAGCGCTTCCCCAACGCCTGCAAGGACGAGCATGGACGCCTCCGGGTCGCCGCCGCGACCGGCACGGGCGAGGACGGTGTCGAGCGGGCGGAGGCTCTCTTCGACGCCGGCGTCGATGTGCTGGTTGTCGATACCGCGCACGGCCATTCCTCGCGGGTGATCGACGTCGTGAAGCGCATCCGGCGCCTTTCCAATTCGACGCAGATCGTCGCCGGCAACGTCGCGACCGGCGACGGTGCCGAGGCGCTGATGGATGCGGGCGCCGACGCGGTGAAGGTCGGTATCGGCCCCGGCTCCATCTGCACGACGCGGGTCATCGCGGGCGTGGGCGTGCCGCAATTCACCGCGATCCTCGACGTGGTCGAGGCGTGCCGCAAGCGCTCCGTCCCGGTGATCGCGGATGGCGGCATCAAGTTCTCGGGCGATCTTGCCAAGGCCATCGCGGCGGGCGCCGATTGCGCCATGCTGGGCTCGCTCTTCGCCGGCACCGATGAAAGTCCGGGCGAAGTGTTCCTCTATCAAGGCCGCAGCTACAAATCCTATCGCGGCATGGGCTCGGTGGGTGCGATGGCGCGCGGGTCGGCCGACCGCTATTTCCAGGAGGAAGTGACCAGCACATTGAAGCTTGTGCCCGAGGGCGTCGAAGGACGCGTGCCGCACAAGGGCCCGGTCGGGAATGTCGTGCATCAGCTCGTCGGCGGGCTCCAAGCGGCGATGGGCTATACCGGCAACCGCTCGATTGCCGAGATGCAGCGCAATTGCCGTTTCGTCCGCATCACCGCTTCGGGCCTGCGCGAAAGCCATGCCCACGACATTGACATCACGCGCGAATCGCCGAACTACCACAAGGACCTCTAGCGACTCTCACATGCGGATCATGACAGCGTTCTGGGCGGCCCTGCTCGCGGTCTCGCTCGCCCTGCCGGCGGGTGCGGCGCAGGTAGCGGCCTCGATCGAATACGACACGATGCCGCGTCCCGCCGGCTTGCCTGACGCGTTCCAGCCCACGGGCGGCGCCAGCCTTCAATTTCTCGCGATCAAGGCGATCGATGGCTATCGGATCGAAGGCGCGCTGTGGACGCCGCACAGCAAGGCGCCCGCGGATACGACGCTCATCGTCATGATCCATGGCAGTGGCGACAACTACCATCACGGGCCGACGATGAGCCTCGCGCACGATCTCTCGCCGCGCGGCTACGCGGCGCTTTCCATCAACACGCGCCAGCACGACGACCTGATCAACGCCGACAATTTCTTCGATGTCCGTCGCGACATCGAGGCCGCGGTCGAGACCGCCCGTGCCTTGGGCTATCACCGTCTCGTCCTCTATGGCCACAGCCTTGGCAACATCCAGGTCCAGTACTATGCCGCCACGGATTGGAGCCCTGATATCCGCGCCGTGATCCTGACCGGCACGTTCGGCAATCTCCCGTGGAAGACGCGCAACCTCCTGATCCAGGACGAGACGAGCTATCGCGCGCTCGCGGACGAGGCGATGAAGTCGATGAAGGACGACACGCTCGGCAAGTACCTGCCGGACAAGATGCGCTATCTCGGCGGCCAGAACGCGGCGGTGACGGGACAGCATTTCCTGACCTATCGGCTCGAAGGCGTGAGCGTCGCCGACGGGACTTATTGGATCCACCGCATCCCGCACCCGATCCTGATCGCGCGCGACCAGGCCGACGGTATCGTGCAGCCGTTCGAGCCCTATATGCTGCTGAGCGCGGCGCACGCACAGGACTCGCTGGTGACCAGCATCAAATATGTCCTGGTGCCCGATGCCAGGCCGCCGAGCGCCGACGGGCATTCCTTCATCGGCAACGAGCAGCGTCTGACCGATACCGTCGCCGCCTGGCTCGCTGATCAGCATCTATAGGCCATGACGCCCGGCGCAACGGCCGAGGCCGCGATCGGGCTGCTCAACGACATTGCTGCAGGCGGCGCACCGGCAGACGAGCTGGTAGGCACCTATTTCCGGCGCCACCGCTTCGCCGGCGCCAAGGATCGCGCCGCGATCTCCGAGCATGTCTTTGCCGTGCTGCGCCGACGCGCCGCGCTCGATTGGTGGATCGAACGGGAGGGCAGGGGACTTCCGCCCGACGCGCGGCGGCGCATGCTGGCGGCGCTGCTCCTGATCGAGGCGAAACCGGCCGACCGCGTCGCCAGGGATTGGGACGGCGACCGGTTCCGTCCTGCGCCGCTCGACGACGCGGAACGGCACCTTGCCGCGGCGCTCGAGGGCCGGTCGATCGAGGACCGCGCCATGCCGGAATCGGTGCGCGGCAATTATCCGGCCTGGCTCGAGCCGTCGCTCGCGGTATCACTGGGGCGCGGCCTCGCGAGGGAGATGGCGGCATCGCTCGAAGGGGCCCCGCTCGATCTGCGCGTCAATCTCTTGAAAGGGGACCGTGAAGCGGCACGCGCCGCGCTGGGGCGCGAGGGGGTGGCGGCGGCGCGCACGCCGCTTTCGCCGGTCGGCCTGCGCGTCTTCGAGCGGATTCCGCTCGCGACGCTTGCGCCTTTCCGCGGCGGTTTTATCGAGGTCCAGGACGAGGGGTCGCAGCTCGCGTCGCTTCTTGTCGATGCGAGGCCCGGCATGCGCGTCGTCGATTTTTGCGCCGGCGCCGGCGGCAAGACCCTCGCGCTCGCCGCGAGCATGGACAATCGCGGCCACCTGGTCGCATGCGACGTGAGGGCGCGCCGGCTCGAGCGCGCGACCGAGCGGCTGCGGCGGGCCGGCGTCAGCATCGTGCAGCGCCTGCCGCTTGCTTCGGCGCACGACAAATGGGTGAAGCGCCATGCCGCCTCGTTCGATCGCGTGCTGATCGACGCGCCCTGCACGGGCACCGGGACGTGGCGGCGCAATCCCGACGCCAAATGGCGCCTGCGGCCCGAGGATCTGGAAGAGCTCACGTCGCTCCAGGCGGAGATCCTGGACAGTGCGCATCGGCTGGTGCGGCCCGGCGGGCGGCTCATCTATGTCACCTGCTCCTATCTCGCCGGCGAGAACGAGGCACAAATCGAGCGCTTTCTGGCTGCGCACGAGGCGTTCTCGATTCTGCCGATTCCTCAGGTCTGGCGTGAGGCGGTTGGCAGCGATTGCCCGACCCGCGACGACCTGCTGCGTCTTTCTCCGGCGCGTCACGGCACCGATGGGTTCTTCGTCGCCGTGCTGACGCGCCGGCCTGCCGCCGCGGCGCCGTGATGCATAGGGGCTTTCCGCTTGCGCCGCGCCGACGCGGCCTCGATGATGAGGGATCATGTCCGACCGCGTGCTGATCTTGGACTTCGGCAGCCAGGTGACGCAGCTGATCGCGCGGCGGGTGCGCGAAAGCGGCGTCTACTGCGAGATCCATCCCTTTTCCATGAGCGCGGAGCGGGTGGCCGCCTTTGCGCCCGGCGCGATCATCCTGTCGGGCGGTCCCGCTTCGGTCCACGAGGCCGGAACGCCGCGTGCGCCCGACATGGTTTTCGCCGTGGGCGTGCCGGTTCTGGGCATCTGCTATGGGCAAATGACCATGGCGGCGCAGCTTGGCGGTCGCATTGAGCCTTCCGACCATCGGGAATTCGGCCGCGCCTTTGTCGACGTGATCGATGATTGCGCTTTGTTGGATGGCGTGTGGTCGCGCGGCGCCCGCGAGCAGGTGTGGATGAGCCACGGCGACCGCATCACCGCGTTGCCGCCGGGTTTCCGCGCTGTCGGTACCAGCGAAGGCGCGCCCTTTGCCATCATCGCCGACGACCGGCGCCGCTTCTATGGCCTCATGTTCCATCCCGAGGTCGTGCATACGCCGCACGGGGCTGCGCTCATCCGCAACTTTACCCATCGGGTCGCGGGCTGCGCCGGCGATTGGACTATGGCGGCCTTCCGCCACGAAGCGGTCGAGCGTGCGCGCCTGCTGGTGGGTTCCGAGCGCGTCATTTGCGGGCTTTCGGGTGGCGTCGATTCCTCGGTGGTCGCGGTGTTGTTGCACGAGGCGTTGGGCGATCGGCTGACCTGCATCTTCGTCGATACCGGCCTGTTGCGCGCGGGTGAGGCCGACGAGGTGGTGACCCTCTTCCGCGACCATTACAACATCCCGTTGGTTCATCGGAGCGCCGCCGCGCTGTTCCTCGACAAGCTGACCGGGGTCACGGATCCCGAGCAGAAGCGCAAGATCATCGGCGCCACCTTCATCGATGTGTTTGACGAAGAGGCACGCAAGATCGGCGGCGCCGCGTTCCTGGCGCAGGGTACGCTTTATCCCGACGTTATCGAGTCGGTGAGCTTCCTCGGCGGCCCCAGCGTCACCATCAAATCGCACCACAATGTGGGCGGGCTCCCGGCGCGCATGAATCTGAAGCTGGTCGAGCCGGTGCGCGAGCTTTTCAAGGACGAGGTGCGCGCCCTCGGCCGCGAGCTGGGCCTGCCGGAGCAGCTTGTGGGACGCCATCCCTTTCCCGGGCCCGGGCTCGCCATTCGTATGCCGGGCGAGGTGACGCGCGAGAAGCTCGACATTCTGCGCAAGGCCGATGCGATCTATCTCGAGGAGATCCGGGCGGCCGGACTCTATGACGCGATCTGGCAGGCTTTCGCCGTCTTGCTGCCCGTGAAGACCGTCGGCGTGATGGGCGACGGACGCTCCTACGACCATGTCTGCGCGCTGCGTGCCGTCACCTCGAGCGACGGCATGACCGCGGATTCCTTCCCCTTCGATCACGAGTTCCTGTCGCGCACCGCAACCCGCATCATCAACGAAGTGAAAGGCATCAACCGCGTCGTCTACGACGTAACCTCAAAGCCGCCCGGAACCATCGAGTGGGAGTGATTTTGGCCCTTCCGGGGGTATCCCACGGCGTCCCCGCAAACTCCATAACTCACTGATAAACAAAATAAAATCAT